>CAYGUN010000342.1:0-2541 GCA_964353025.1 uncultured Bacteriovoracaceae bacterium | reverse complement strand
CCTTGGAATCTAGATTCTTAAAGACAAAGGACATCACGTAAGGATTTTTAAAGTAAGGGGCCAGCATCCGATAATCATCATCTCGCCCTCCCCAAGAGCAAATATTTCTAAAAAGCTTAACTGAAGTAGCAAACTCTTTTTGACGAACATCCGTTTCGACCATTTGTGATTGCAGTTGTTCAGGGAAAAATTCACTACCTTGCCAACTTGGCAATTTATAAAAATTTCGATTGTCGAACTTATGAAGCAGATTTTCTTTTAACAATTTCAAGCTATAAAGTGAAAGATTTTGGCTACAATAATTATTGACCATATTATCAACTAACGCATAGTACTCGCCTTTTCTCCACTTTAATTCTTTTGCATACTTTGCAATAGCACGAGTCAAAACATCTAAAGTAATATACTGAAAACTTGCAATGACAGATCTTTGTGCTTGAGCAGCTTGCGAGGGTGACAAGTATTTAGGCTCAATAAGATTTCTCTCACATGAATTCTGTAAAGATTGGCCTTCAACAAAAAGCCCTACATAATCATACATTTTTAAGTCAGTAAAATTGATATTCTCTTTAGTGATGGTTTTATATTTTTTCTCAAAAATATTATCTAAGGGATCATAAAGCACATCTTTATTAAGCTCTCCATAAATGATCCCACTCAAAGGCATTAAAGCATTTGCGCTAATTGAAAATAGAAGTAAAACTAATATGCTCAACTTTTTCATAAGTTTTTATTTCCAGTTATAGGGATTCACTAAATCTTATCGACAAAACTATCGATAAATTAATATGAGAATAACCTTTTACCTGAGTATTACACTTTTTGCCGCATTACTGATCCAATCGACTGTGTTTGCCATTGATAAGAAAAACTTCATCCGCCCCCAGGATGAGAAAGACTTGCGCCGGGAAAAACTCTTACATGTTGAGAGGGTAAGACTTTATGTTCATGAAAGGCTTGGAAAAATTAAGTACTCCATCATGATGGGAAATTTGGAAAGGGCCAAAGTGGAAATCATGAAGATTAAAGATTTAGGGGCCTCTCAAAAACTTCTCCCTACCCTTGATCGCTACTTGGCCATCATTTACTTTCTGGAAGAGGAATATGATAGAAGTTTAAATATTCTGGAAAGACCTTATTTCTCATTAGTTGAAAACAAAAAGAAAATTTGTAATCTGAAAATTATGAATATGATTATTTTAGATAAAAAAGAAGGCCTCCAATTAGAGTGGGATTATTGCAAAAGTGCAACAAGTGCTCATTCTAAAACAGATCATGCATGGGTTGATGCGATGTTAAGCATGAGACTAAACGAAAACTCCATTTATGTAACACAGAAACCTTTTGATGGGCTTTTAAGTTTACTTTATAGTAAGGAACATGCAATCACTTGGCTTAAACTTGCCCTTTACTTAAATGAGCCTGAAGTGATGTACCCGTTCATTTCTAAGATGACGAGTAATTTTTTAGTTGATGATGACATAAGAGAACTTATTGGTCTGATCTATTTTAGAGATGGAAAATTCGCTGATAGTTATAATTTTATAGAAGATCTTAATACACCAAATGTGGAAAATATTAAAGGTAACCTTTATCTCTTGCAAAAAAAATATGAACTGGCCTTCGCTCAATATAAGCTCGCTTTAACTAAAAAGAAAAACTCCCTTAATGCACTTGAGAGGGCCATCCCTTTGGCCTGGAAACTCAAGCTGTGGGAAGAAGGGATTCAGTTAAGTCAGCAGCTTTCAAGAATTAAAAAAGATAAGAGTATGGAACGTCTTGCTCTTGAGGCTTCTTTCTATCTTATGAATGAAGATTACCTTGGTGCTATGGCCTCTGTTAAACAGAAAGATTCTGCCTTGCCTTCAAGGATGCCCTTAGAGTTAACTCAGATTATGACTTATTCTTCACTAAGGCTAAAACAGAATGAGGACATTAAATTATACTCAACTCTTTCTTGCCAAAAATTTGATGCCCTTTACTGCTGGCTTATGTACCAAATGACTATATGGCAGGACTTTCCCAAAACAATCGAAAGAGAAGAGAGAGTTTTAAAAAATCCAAAAAACTTTCTCAACGCCCTAAAAAGAAGAAAAAAAGATCCTATAAAAGAAGAAGTCTTTATTGAACAAAGGGATATTGAAGAGATGGATGAAAAACAAGAGAAGCTCTCTTCCTTATGAAATATACTGTCTACATCCTCTTCTTTTCTTTCTTGATTAGCTCATGCTCTTGTGAGAAAAGGCCCGAACCTAATACTCAAACATCTCATAAGAGGACAAAACCACAACGGCCATCCAGCAATACTTTTTTAAAAATTGATTTTACCACTGGAAACTCCAAGGCCTCCCTCTCTATGACCACTCAAGAACTTGAAAGCTTTCAATTTACAGGTACCAATCTGAAATCTGAGGACAAAATAAAAGATGGGCTTAAGTTTTTAGAACAAAAACTTAATAAGGTCATTGGTTTTGAAAAAACCAAATGCGACTTCAAGCATAAGGCCACCAAAAGAATTAAACATGTTGCGCTGCTTATATT
>CAYGUN010000341.1:0-2548 GCA_964353025.1 uncultured Bacteriovoracaceae bacterium | reverse complement strand
TCCTTGTTTTAAATTCACTTATACTTAATGATATAAGTATGTCGGACATTTTAGAGTATAAATACATATTTGAAAAAGAAACGCACTCATTGTTCTAGATTGTTTTACTGGCCAAGTACAAAGTGAGATTAGTTCAAATTTAGAAGAGTTGAAAAAGTTTTTTCCAAATATTTAAAAAATGATTCCAAGATTTGCTGTCAGGCCAAGACCATTAGAACTTCTGACTCTAAGAAATTCAGTACCAGCTCCAATAACATATGAAGTGCTTTTGCGATTGAAGATCCACTTATACTTTAAAATAAAACTAAGCCCTAGGGCCTGGTCGTCTTGTCTGAGGTTAACCCCATAAAGTTTATGGTATGCATCGTTAAATCTGCGGTTTCTATCAACCCCAGTTTTTAAGTAAACAATAGATGGATTTAAGTAAATTCCACTGTGAAGAGTTGATTCTTCAGTAGTCCATTCTGATCCAGCTGAAATTGCCATAATACTAGGATCTTGGCGGCTACCAACGTTAATAATAGCAGAAGCATAATCGTAATAATTTCTTTGGAAACTTACCCCTCCAAGACCATGCTGATAACTAAGGTTGATAGTATTTTTAGATGGTATTGAAAGTTTTGGTTTTGAATCAGAGGTAGAAACAACACTCTCACTAGCAAAAGTGAGTGATGAAAACATGGCCAATATGACAAACAGACTTTTCATAAGGTTACCTCTTGATTATGATTCTAGTACTTTATAACAAATAGCGCAATACTTTATGAAAACATTATACGCGATTAGACATGCAAAATCGAGTTGGGCAGATGGCCTTTCAGGAGACTTTGATAGACCTCTAAACCCTAGAGGAAAAAGTGATGCTCCTAAAATGGGGAAAAGGCTTAAAAGTAAAGATATTATCCCAGATTTAATTATTAGTTCACCAGCAAAGAGAGCACGAACAACTGCTAGAATTTTTGCAGATGTTTTAGGTTACAATGAGGATGAAATTATCTTTGTTCCGGAGCTCTATCTTGCATCAGTTGAGAAATTTTATGATTCATTATTCGAATTACCCAAGCAGGTGGATTCTGTTTTTCTTTTTAGTCATAACCCAGGAATAACTGATTTTGTAAATGATATGGCCAACGCCAGGATTGATAATATTCCTACAACTGGAATTGTTTGTATTGATTTTCAATTAGATGATTGGACTAAAGTAACTTCATCAAGTGGAAAAGTTAATTTTTTTGATTATCCTAAGGAAAGTGAATAAAAAAAGGAGTAATTGAATTACTCCTTTTTTTATTTGAGTTTAGATATATGGCTTAAAAGTTAGTTCCACATATCGTACCACCATCCAATTTCACAAGAGTTATCAATTTTTTGATACAATTTCTTAAACTCTATTGCCATGTAATATTTAGAGCTGCTTTTAATCCAGGTATGGCCTGATACCATTTCACAAATAGCATCGGAAGGAATTTGCTCAATATTATCTTGGGCACTTGAATCAGAAGAACTATATAGAGCAACCAGTTGCTCTAAAAGTGTTTTTGCAGCACCTTGTTTTCCATCTTTATACCAATTATCGTATTGTTGGGTTGCGATTTTCCATTCTTCTTTAATTTGATTTGAAATATAGTTGAGAGTTTTCTTGAAGCTAGTGTTTGCTGAATCCATTTGGGCAAAAGCTTCAATAATGTTGGCCCATTGAACAGAGAAGTATGCCCTTGTCCTACCAGCTTTTTCCACACTGACTAAAACAGCTTGCTTTTCATCAGCATTTACAGATGAAACTATAGTAGCGGCATTTTTTAATACCACTTTTTCTTTTAGATTAGATAAAGGAGCAATACTTATTTTTTGTGAAGAGTGAAGAGCTTTAATACTTATTCCTGAAATATTAACTGAAAGATTTGTTGCTTCAACAGCGCCAATATTTCTAAGGTTGGTAATGACAACATCAATACTCCCTTCGGGCAAAAAACTACCTTGAATACTTGCATTTAAAGAATCAAGAACAGGGTTGTTCATATGATAAGAAACTTTATTATCATATCCTACTTTAAAATTACTTTTATAGTTCCTATGAAAGTAGTTAATAGAAGTAGAGGTAAAGGCAGCTTTATACCCAGCGACTAATCCCTCTTGGTAAGCCATTTCTTTACCAATTTCAAATCCAAAAGACTGTCCTAGGGAATAGGCCTCTGGGTTGCGTTTCTCTTTTTCTCTATAAAACTTTTCTTCAATAACATTGTCATAGATATTTTTAAAATATCTATTGAATGAACTTTTCTCCGAATCGTTCATTTTGTTATATAGGTTATAGTCATATCTTCCACCAAGACGATTGCTTTTCCACTCAGAGTACGCATAATCTTCCCTGAACCAACTATCAACAAAATCATAAGCCCCATTACGGTTGTAAGCATCCCATAAAGACCAATTTAAGTCGCTCCAATCAAGGTCGTAGCCACCATAACTCCATGTATAGGCATAAAGCTTCGATCTGAATGAAGATTCTAAAGATTGAATCTTTTCTTTTACGGATGGGGTTTTGAAT
>CAYGUN010000340.1:0-2556 GCA_964353025.1 uncultured Bacteriovoracaceae bacterium | reverse complement strand
TCAGGTTTTAGATTGGGCTTCGGCCACTATTACGGGATGGCTCCAATCAAACAAGACTGTATTAGAATAATTCAATGAAGAATTTCTTTGAAAATTGGCTTAGTGCTTGGACTGGAAACAATCCTGAAAACCTTCTTCGTTTTTATTCTAAAGATGCTTTTTATAGTGATCCTCATTTGAAAGAAGGCATTAAAGGTGAAGAGCAATTAAGAGGATATTTTGCCAAGCTTTTGGCCAAGAACCCTAAATGGGTTTGGACTTTGGTTGAGTACTATGGCAGTGAAAATAAATATTACCTGAAATGGAATTGTGAAATCCCTGTAGGGAGTGAAACTTTTAAAACAACCGGACTTGATTTAGTTTGGATTGAAGATAATAAAATTACCAGAAATGAAGTTTATTTTGATACAAGTGAGCTTAAGAAGTTATTTGAAGCGAGAAAAATTTAGTATTTATTAATCCACCCTTTAATGATTTCATCTTGAAACCGAGCTGTTTGTTGATACCATTTTTTGCTCTCAAGTCTTAGCTTGTTTTTTTCCGGCGAATTGTCACCGCCTAGTGATTCTCTTTTTTTCTCATCAGTCATAAAAAGAGCAAAAGCATATTTTTTCCCAGACTTACCAATCAGGTAGCCGGCCAGATTGTTGACATAATAAAGAGAGCCTGACTTTGCATAAACCCTGAAGGCTAAGTCTGGAGAGGTAAGTCTTTTTGCCAGAGAACCACTATGAGAATTAATAGATAGCAGAGACCAAAAAGAGCGTCCTTCAAAACTTGTCTGTGCTATTTCACTTAAATATTGGGCCATATTAAGAGCTGAAACTTGATTATTGAGAGTTAAGCCTGATCCATTTTGAAATTGGGATTTGTTCCAGTTTACTTTTGAAAATTTGCCTTTAAGCCATTCATGCATAAGCTTAGCACTCTCGTCAGATGGATAAGATTTTCTTTTACTTTCTTTAACGCTAGTTTTTAAAAGAGTTTCAGCTATTAAATTATTACTATATTCTATACCTAGGTATGCAAGTCTCTCTAAAGGTAGACCTTTATGTGTGGCGATTTTTTTACTATCTGACGGGCGTTGTGCTTTCTCAATTTTACTCACTTCAAGCCCATGTAGTCCAGCCAGGTATTGGAAGTAGTGACCGGTGAAAAAAGTGCTATCTCTGGTTGGAATATCTTCTATAAATTTCATCTTCTCTTTTTGATAAACGAACCACTTCTCTTCTTTTGCAGTGCTTGAGTTTTTAAACTTTAATCCATTTGATTTTTCTTTTTTTATTTCTAGAGATAAGTTTTTTAGTGGAGGAAGAGGTTCTTTGCCTCGTCCCCAAATAGAAAAACGGTTGAATTCAATATTAAGAGCACCCATGGACGGATTATCGGCTTGATCTTCCAGGCCCAGTGGAGATAATCTGGTGGTAAATTCCAGTGCACTATCATCCAAGAAGAGTTTACCTTTGACTTTTTTTATACCTTTGTCTTTCACTTGATGAATGAGAGAGAGTAATTGTGGTGCTGTTAAATAGGGAGCTCCTGTTCCAACTAAATAAAGATCTCCCTCTAGCACTCTATTGCTAATTTTTCCTTTAGAGTATACTGAAGTTTCAAAACGATATTGAGGACCTAATATTGAAAGTGAATAAAAGAGAGTGAAAAGCTTACTGACAGATGCCAAAACCATTGGTTTTTCTTTATCTTGTTCAACGATTATCTTTTTTGACTCAAGTTCTATAAGAGTAAAGCTATAATCATCGCTTGAAATGACTTTAGAAAAAAGTGATGATGAAAAGATAAGAGCAACTATTAAGGTTTTTTTCATATAGATTATGCTAAGTTAAGTTGAAAGGTATTTAAAGTGATAAAAGTTTTTAAAATTTATATAAGCTCCCAATGGAAATACTTGTTATTTCTTTTCACTATTTTTGTCATTCCTTTGACCCTTTTTTATTATTCTCTTAACTACCCACTGCCAAATATTCAGTTCATTCTGATTGGGGCCCTCTTCTTTTTCCAGTATTTTGTTTACAAGGATAAGGCCTACCAAAAAAGAATGACTCCCTTTGCAACACAGCAATTAAAGTTTGAACTTGGTAGGGTGCCGGCAAGGGCAGAAGTAGCTCAAAGATTGCTTTTTATTTCAAGAAGCCGAGGGTTAAGCCTTATTCTGACAGCTATTTCAATTTTGTGGATAAGTTCGGTATTTTAAGAATTGACCTTGGTTCGTCGCGTCTAAGTAAGTCACTAAATATATTTAGCAATAATTTCTTTTGAAATATCAATGAATGCCCTTACTTTTAAGGGCATTTTTTTTGTTGGAGGGTAAACTAAGTGCAAGGCCTCACTACGACCGGCCCAAGTAGGCAAAACTCTTTCAAGTAGTCCTTGGTCAAAATATTTTTTAGCAAAAAAATCAGGTAACATAGCAACTCCTTTATCGTTCAGTGCTAAATTAAGCAGTAATTGAAAACTATCTGAAACTAAAGAGGGTTTACAACTTAAAGCTTTAAGCTCTTTCATATGTTGATAAACTTTAAAGGGATAGAAATTATG
>CAYGUN010000339.1:0-2558 GCA_964353025.1 uncultured Bacteriovoracaceae bacterium | reverse complement strand
CGGTACACTTCCTCAATATGCTCCACTTGGCTGATGGAAGATCCGCTGGACGCGAATTGACGCAGTCTGGAAATTTCTTCTTTATTCCCTTGGGCCACAATCTTGACCGTGCCGTTAGGCAGGTTTTTTACATAACCTTTGATTTGTAGGTAATTATCATCCACAAAACGCAAGACACTTGCCCTATAGCCCACACCTTGAACTTTTCCATGCACAACAATCGAAGTTTCTAATATCAAAATGAACTCTCCTAACGCAAGACTATACAAAAGTCTCCTGGCGCCTTAGAATACTGTTAATGAAAAGACCCTATATTGTCAATTTCATCATCATAGAAAGTGACCACCATATTTCCATTAGAACATCACTGAGCTCCAGTGAGACGAAGGAGAATTACCTTCAATCCAATATTTCAAATCTCACACCGGCCTCACCGATTCAAAGTCTGGGCTTGTTAAACTCCTATACGTTTAGAATGCTGATCGTGGGACTCAATGATCAACAAGAGGAAGTTTTTAGAAAGGAATATGAGTCAGACTCTTTTGGAAACTTTGAAATCCGTTTTCAAAGTACTCATAACGATCAAAAAGTTCATTTTGTTCAGGCCTATGAGGTTTCTAAATACCCTGGGCTTGAATTGCTAATGGGAACTTTTATTCCCGTAAAGGTTCAAACACCTAAGAAAGTCGTTATTTGCGATTTTGATAAAACACTGGTTGATACAAAGTATTCAACTCCGCGAGAGCTTTACGAATCTTTAAGACGTCCCATGAATCATTTCCCTAAAATTGAAGAAAGCATTAAGCTTTTAAAAAGTTATATAGAAGATGGCCACCAACCTTTTATTCTTTCGGCCTCGCCACACTTTTACGATAAGGCCATTCGTGATTGGCTTTACCAGAATCAAATTTTTACCGGAAATATCATTCTTAAAGACTATAGAAAAGTATTCTCTTTATTTGAGGGAGATCTCACTCCTAAAGATATGAAGACCCAAGGCTTTTACAAATTAAGCTCGTTAGTCAGTATCCTGCTTATGACAGGAGTGCCTGAAAGGCTAACTCTCATTGGAGATGGCTTTGAATCTGACACTATTATTTATCTAACCCTTAAAGCTGTTTTATGTGACAAAGTTGATCCTTGGAAAGTGTGGAATACATTGAAGAAAAAAGAGGCCTTTAAACTTACTACCAAACAACAATCACGGTTTTTAACCAAATTCTATCGTCTGGGTAATATGACTAAAGAGAAAAATATTCAGGAAGTAAAAATCCATATCAGATGCAAAGAAGCTGATATTGAACAAATTAAGGCCCGGGATTACTCATTAGAGTTTACCAAAAATGGGCCCTTACCTATTGATTTCTATGTAGGTTAGCTCAATTCAAAAATGAAATTCATAGTTGTATAAAATAAAAAACCCTCGATTCTTTCGAGGGTTTTTTATATCAACTAATCAGACTTACCTTCAGCTATGCCGGAGGAAGATGAACTAGTATAACATGGGAGTTTAGCTCATAGTCAACCTTCAATAATACTAAGTCGGGGGAGACGAAAGTCTCCCTTTTTTATTAACTTAGAAGAAACTGCGGCCCAAATAAAACTAAATAACCAATACTCAAGTAAAGTCCGGCCTTATGAAAACTCTTACCCTGTGCTTGCATAATTTTAGCAGTTAAAGGTAATTCATCTAGTTTAAATCCAATAACCTCTAGATAGATGCGAAACACTGCCAGACATAAACAAACTAATATCAATAATTGCTCATTTGACTCTGATCCAGTTAAAATAGTGTCCATGATAACTCCTCCTGGCCATTTACCTGTCATTAAGCTTCTCGGTGATGCAGGAGAAAATTTCTATCAATTAGGAATAAAGGATAAATTTACCTATAACGAGTGCATGGATCATCTCAAATGCTTGATAGGAATTGATGGGTTTGAGTTTATTTTTGAAAAAGTTATCAAGGCCACAGGATTTTACAAGAAGGCCTATCCCTATTCTTATCCATTCCTCAAAAGCTATATCGAAGGCCTTGACTGTAAACCAGAAGAAATCCTGCTGGTGTTAAATCTCATTGATTTATTAAATGCTCTGCCTAAGTTTTTACCTCAAAGCTTTTTCAATCTTGGTTGTTCCAGTTTTTTTCATCTGGATGAGAAGACAGATAAAATCTATCACGGTCGAAACCTGGATTTTCCACTTTGGGGCAGCTACGACCAGCATGAGAGATTCATTAGCTACCAATTAAATGGCATGACTAAGATGGGTTCACTTTCAACTTCAGGTTGTGCTCTACCTTTTCTTACCACTATGAATGAGCATGGACTCACCCTGGCCATTCATCAAAAATATTCTGAATATTTCAACTTATCTGGCAGGGCCATTATTGATATCGCTTTTGAAATAAGTAATGAATGTGAAAATATAGACCAAGTCATAAGTAAAATAAAAAAAACAACATCCCAATCAGTTTGGGGAATTTTCTGTTTGGATAAAAATGCCAATGTCTTGGCCTGTGATCTAAAAGGAGAAGACACCTATTGGAAAAAATTTAA
>CAYGUN010000338.1:0-2588 GCA_964353025.1 uncultured Bacteriovoracaceae bacterium | reverse complement strand
TATCTGGATTATTCATCCCATAAACTAATTGGGCATAATCAGGGCGATTAAACATGGGGTCTATTGAGGCGTCTCCCACTAATGTCGGGTTATATCTATATCTATTAATTTGAAGGCCTTGACCCACACTGAGCCTATTCTCTTGAGTATTAGAGAACTGGATTTGAGCAGATACTGTCCAAACATTAAACACTGTCAGTAAAATTAACCATTGTTTCATACATAACCTTCTGAAATCTCTTTCAATTAAGTTTATTTGTAGATTAATAGAGCAAGGCGCGTGCCAAGTTTGAAATTTTGACAGAGGAGGTGTCTAAACTTTAGTCACTAGAGGAATTTTATTTAAAATAGGGTTGAATCTTTGAATAGATATCAGATTGCTTAGGAGTTGAGTATTTTGAGGCGATAGTTCTATTTTGTCTTTTTTCTGCCATAAACTCTAACACCTTCTGTGCCACTGGCCACCAGGTAGGGTGCTTTTTAAAACTTAACATAATAGAGTAAGTATTCCAGTAATCGCTCATGGCAAGTCTAATAAGCCCATACATGAAGATTTGCTTTTCCTTATCATCTTCGTTTCCTGCGATGAACTCGGCCTTAGTCATTGAGCCAGCTTTTAGAAAGTGCATGAATTTCTCTAAGGACTCCTTAGAGTTTTTAGCAAACCATTCTTTTTCAAGTTCCACCACATCTGATTCATCTAAGTTCTTTTCAAACAAACAGTCATCGTCATCACAGAAAGGAGTATACATCTTTTTAAAATCTCCAAAGTAGACTAACTCATCAGTGATTTTTTTACAGCTGGCTTTCTCTTTACCCTGAATTTCTTGAAACTCTTTTATTTTAGTATCGACTTTGGCCACAAATTGAGGCCATTGAGGTGTTTCAACAGGATCTTCTTTCACATCATTGAGTTTATCGATAAACTTTTGAGTGAGCTCTGGTGACTTACATGAGATATAAAGACCTGTCTGAGGAATCCATTTAATAATAGATTCATTATACTGCTTCTTTTTAAAATTCATTTGAGAGATAATATTACTTACGTCATTAAGTTTTTCTTTAAGCTTTTTCACAATATCAGAATCATCTTCTTTTACTGAAGCTGGTGTTCTTTCGTAATCCACATCGGTGAGTTTTTCAAAATTATCTTCAAAGCTCTCTTTATAGATAGTTCCCCATAGAGGCTTAAGCAGATCGTTCTTCTTGAGCTTATCTTCATTTTTCTTAAGATATGAAATAATGGCCTCTTTGGTGCTTCCATCACCGAAGCGAAAATTATCAATGAGTAAAGTCCAAACGGTGGGAGAGGTTTTTTCTCCAATTAAACTTTGGGAGATACTCCATGATTTTTCATAGTCCTTTCTGTAGAGGTAGGCCTTGGCCAGAAAAGCTTGATTGGCCTCTTTCTTTAGATGTGGACTGTTTTGAGTTTTAAGCTCTTCTAATAAAGAATCAAACTTATCATACTGAGAGTAGGCGACACTTAAGACCAGTGCTTCCCATTTCATATCTTCTTTCGTCACAATATCACTGCTAAAATGACTGGCCTTCGGTAAATAGGCCGTCTTTTTAAAATACTGCTTAGTCTTATTAAAATGCTCAATGGCCTTAGTGAATATATTATAAAAAAGAGTTTTTTCTTCATCATTGATCGCATTATCAAATTTGGACTCAAAAGTGCTCAACTCGGACTCAAAAGCATCAAGCTCTTTTGTTTCAAAAGACAGGAGGTAATTATGCCAGGCCTTAAGAGTTCTCTCTCTTGGCGCCCCTTCAAGCGAAAATGCATTCTTATACCAAAGTCTCAGGTTTTCTTTATTGTCTTTACTTTCAAATCCCATTTGAAAAGATGTCTCTTGTCTTAGGTTTTGCAGCGTTAATTTCTGCTCACCTGGGAGTGAACTTACATTCTCCCATAAATGAGTATTTAGGATATAACTCTTATGCCAATCCTTTTCTTGGTAGAGACGATTATTTTCAGATAAGAAGAGATTCCACTTTTCTTCGTTAAAATCTTTGAGCTCACTTTGTAAGAAAGCTCTAATTCCTTCATCATTTTTTAAGTAGTGATTGGCCTCTACATAAACCAGTTTGGCCAACTGCTTTTGTTTGTCTAGATTAGTTGGAGCATTTTCAAAAAACCATTTTGAAATCTGAGATATCTTTTTGTACTCAGCCGTATGCTTTGTTTTATCATCCTTAATACTTAACTCTTCGCTTTCACTATGAATGAGCCCCAATAGAGTTAAGGCCGCATCATCTTTTTGCTTAAACCCTGGTGTCATGGCAGCTTTTTGATACCACTGAATTGATTTCCATAGTTTCTCCTGCTTTTGATATTTTTGAGCACCATAATACCAAATATCTCCATCGCGCCCATTGGGATTGAGTTTTTCATAGGTCTCATAAGCAAGATCTGTGGCTTCCCAATATCTCTTATCATCAGTCTTTCGGGCCTCTTTATGGACAGAGAGAATAATTTTACTCCACTCACTAAAAATAATATCTTTATTCTTAGATGCACCTTGTTTATTCCATTTTGGAAAGTAAGTACTCATGGCAAGAGAGACAGCCTTTCTTTTTCC
>CAYGUN010000337.1:0-2594 GCA_964353025.1 uncultured Bacteriovoracaceae bacterium | reverse complement strand
CAATTGCTGCTGCCATTGGTTCTTCAATTAAATAAACTTCGCGAGCACCAGCTTGCTCAGCTGATTCTTTAACCGCACGTTTTTCAACTTGGGTAATTCCAAATGGGATACAAATAATAATTCTTGGCTTCACTAGCTTTGAACCATTCATCGCTTTTTGAATAAAATATTTAAGCATCGCCTGAGTTACTTCAAAGTCTGCAATAACTCCATCCTTCATCGGACGAATGGCCTTAATTGAACCAGGAGTTCTACCAAGCATTTGCTTCGCTTCCATTCCTACGGCCAAAACTTTTTGTTGTCCGCGAAAACCTTGATGAACCGCAACCACTGAAGGCTCGTTTACAATAATTCCTCTGTCCTTGGCATAAACAAGTGTATTTGCTGTACCAAGATCAATCGCTAAGTCATTTGAAAACCAATCCAAAATTCTCTTAAACATTTTTATATCCTTTTTAATCCCATCGATAATGTCGAATCTTGTCACCACGCTCTGCTATGTCGGCCATGGCCTCAATTCCCAGTTCGATGTGCTTGTCTGTAAACTGCCTAAAAACTGATGACGCAGATTTCTTAGTTTTAATTCCACCTCTCTTTAGAGGTAAGTCTGATACTAATAATAATGCCCCAATGCTAACTTTACTAGCAAATCCTGCAATAAACAATGTGGCACATTCCATCTCTACAGCAATGACACGCTCCCTATAAAGGTTCAGCTTAAATTCTTCATCAAACTCCCATAGCCTTAAATCAGTTGAGTGAACCACTCCAGTTCTGTAATCATGCCCGTGTTCAACTAACACCTGGCTCACAAATTTTTGAATTTTAAAAGTCGGAAGTGCCGGAACCTCGGGAGGCATGAAATGCTCAGCAACATTACTCTTTCTGATCGCACCGATTGGCATAATAAAATCACCCACTTTAAGAGAGTCATGAGTTCCCCCACACATGCCAAGAAACAAAACTGCTTTGGGTTCAAGTACTGCAATAAGCTCTATAACAAGGGCTGCCATCGCTGAGCCAATACCAAATTCAATAATTGTTACATTGGCCTGTTCACTAGAAGCCGCCTTAAAAGCCGAACCTTCTGTATAATATGAATCAGGCAAAAGTGTTTGAAAACGCTGAGTATAATAATGGAAATTAGTCAAAATAATATGTTCTTTGAACTCATCAATATCATGCCCAGTGTAGCGCTCGAGCATATCAACTGCTATTTTTCTTTTTTCAGGGTTTGCATAAACTCTCTTGGAACGCACCAGTTCTTGCTTTGGAGACAACTTCCTTTTGGAAGACTTAACCGCCGAGGCCCTTGTCCTTGCTGCTTTCTTATTTTTTTTCTTCTCTATTTTTTTTACCATATAACCTCTCTGCCAAATATTACCAGTCCTATACTACCTTGCAAACTCTTTGTTATTTAGAGAGAAACTGGCTAGAATAATCAGTATGAGTGAAAAATATAAATTCCCAGACCGCTTTGCTTCGAATCAATTTGTGAAATACATCAATAAAGATGAGATTAAAGGTCTTATTGGATCGTTAGGTCATACTATTTCAAAAAAATATGAAGGCCAGGAACTTGTTATAGTTGGACTCTTGAAAGGAAGCCTTGTTTTCATGGCCGATCTGATAAGGGAAATCAAAAATGTTAAGGTTTATATTGATTTCATAAAAGTCGAGGCAGTGGGAAGAGATAGAGAGAATAATGGAACCATTAGTATCTCTCATGACATTAAAACAAATATTTTAGATAAAAATGTGCTCATCGTTGAAGAGATTATTGATACTGGACGGGCCCTTGAATTTGTTCATAAGAGGCTAAAAAGCTCGAATCCACGTAGTATTGAGATCATCACCTTATTTGATAAGCCTTATAAGAGGGCCGTACCTATTAAAGCAGACTTGATTGGTAAGAAAATTGATGACCAATTTATTATCGGATACGGGCTTGATTTAGAGAATTTTGGACGTAATTTCGAGGATATTTACTTTCTTAAATACCCAAACTAGCGCACTGCTTACACACTACTGTTTATATGTTTGCCAGAACGCGAAATTTTTCTTAAATTTAGCTCTCTTAACAACATACCCTGGAGAACTGAATGGGCGCTGGTAGAAAAAAGCAAGAAATTAAAATGAAGAGAAAAAAGTCTCAAGCTAAGAAAAAAGCTAAATTAAAAGCAAAAATTGCTGCTTCTAAAGAAAACAAATAGTTCACTTTATTGATTAACAGTTTGTTTTTCTTCAGAACTCGCGTCTTCGCTAGTATTAAATAATTTTACGATCTTTTTGCGATTAATAGTTAAGGGAACAAGATCCTTTAACCAAACCCCATCTTTCATATACCAAAGACCAGTTAAACCACGAATTGATTTTCTCGATTTTAAATTCATCTCTAATTGCTCTCGGTTCTCAAACTGTAGATCATTTAGTGCTTTGAAACTCACATTAAAAGCATCATAGGCCAGAGTTTCAATTAACTTAGGGCTTTTGTGATATCTTTTAAAGTAACGTGTTCGAAATTCAGTATCTATGAAATTAGGGTCATCTCCTACGAAATGTAAATTCCCTAAATCTTTTTGCTCTCTAATAAG
>CAYGUN010000336.1:0-2614 GCA_964353025.1 uncultured Bacteriovoracaceae bacterium | reverse complement strand
GTTCAAAAGCAAATTGAGAGAAACTTTAAGCTTATTTGCCAAGTGTGAGCGTATATTTTGACACGGACATAGGCCCGTGAGATAATTCTGTCATCACGTGAGCAAAAATTGGGAATGTTAGTTAAATTTATTTTGTTAATTTCTTTTGTCCTAACCGGAGCTATTTTTGGTCTTAGGGGTTATCTTCATTTCCAAATTCAGGACTTTGCAAATGAGTTATTTCCTCGAAAATTTAATACCAAGGTTGAAAAATTAGGTGAAGACTATGATTTTGTCTCTAACTCTTTTACCTTATCGCTTATCCCCGAAAAATCAGATGAAAAATATTTGCTAAAAGTCATTATTAGTACTGATTGGTCAGAGTTTTACCCAATAAAACTTAATCTTGATTTACAAAGTCCTGGCAAAGATAAGGAATTGGTCTCTTTTGAATTTTCATCGCACCTTAATTTAATGGGGCAAATTATTACAAAATTCTCATCTCCTTTTATTTTTTATAAATCAGGAGAACTTGATTTAAAATTAAATGATTTTAGTGTTACGAGTACTTTGCAACTTGATACTGATAATTTAAATGACTTACCTCATTGGAGTGATGTGCTATGGTCAAATTTTGATTTCAGTATAGGTAAGGCCCAATTAGAGCATATTGCTTCTCATTTTCTGGTACAAAGTGTTTCAGGGAAGGGAGGATATTTTGGTAATCGAACGGGGCGTTTTGAATTTAAATTTGATTTCAATAAAGATGCAAGTTTTCAGTTAACGCCAAATAATGAATTTAAAATCAAATCAGCAGTCTCTTCAATCGAATTAGAGGTATTGGACAGAAAAGAGATTAAATCCTTTTTTCAACAAAATAAACCATTTGCTTCTTTTGATCATATTATGGCCCTTTTTGGAAATAAATTAGGTCTCGTTCTGCAAACGAGTTTTAAGGCCGAACAAGAGGGGGCCAATCAAGTTTATTTTAAAATCTCAACGGATAGCAAAAATACACTTTTACAGGCCTTGCAAAATACTCAAATGAAGCTAAAAGGAAAACTTCACCGGCGCTTCGGTCAAGAGCTACTTTCGGCTTTAATGTATATTAAGTTTTTGCAAGTTAACCCCGAACTGGCCAAGCAAAAAGAAGGAGTGAAACCAGGTATCTGGCTTTCTCCTGTTTTAACGGTGATTAATGATAATTCGAAAAAGATTATGACTAGAATTTTAGAAGAAAAGTATTTTAATTCTGAAAATAGCATCATGGATTTAAAGGCACAGGCACAAGATTTTAAGGTGAGTTTTAATGACAAAATTTTTGATCAAAAAGTGCTGGAAGATTTTGTTAATGAGCAAGACTATTCTAAAGTTGGAACTATATTAATAAACAATGGGCATAAAGGTTTTAAAATTAAGTTTATGCCTTTGTTTAATCTTCCAACAGGCGTAGAAATAGGAAGAAAAGGAAAGGTTGAACTTACTAGTACTGACTTGGCAGAGAATGAAGAACAGGTATCGGAAAAGGTAATAGAGCAAGAAGAGACGACGCAAACAGAAGAAATTATTCAAAATACAGAAACAAAAGATTCCTATAGAAAAACAAAAGTTGTCTCACAGCGATCGAAATTAGAAAAACCCAAGAGTTTATTTAAGTCCCATCACTCGGGTATTTGGTATGATATAAATCGACCTAATATTAAGTTTTATTTTTATCGTGGGAAAAATGGCATTTATTATTCAGAGCAATTTGTTATGGGAAACAAAGGTAAAGCGGCCCAAGGGACGAAGCTTATTTTTGTTCGTAAAACGGGTGCCTATCAAGTTAAGTTTCCAGCATTTGATACAACCTATACGGTTAGGCCCATAGAGAAAAATAAAATGAAATACTCTTTTGATAATTATGTGGGGGAGTTGGAGAAGGACCAAACCCATAATGCTAAAATCGTCAAAAAATATATCGAGTTGCGCAATAGAGGCGAGATTTAAGCTAGTTGGCCATTGATTGAAGTTAAAAAACTTGTCATTTATTTCTTCAAAAGATACTCACAATATTGACTTTGAGGAGAGATTATGAAGGTTTACCTATTTTTATTAGCGACTCTTTTTTCGCTATCTACTTACGCCCAAACAACTAAAGAGCATGTTTATATCCACGGCTACTCCCGTGAGGCCATGGCCTTTTTTGCGAGCTACAAAGAGCTGACAATTGATCACGCCACTGCTTATGGGTTTGAGCTCTACGGGCCAGACGGACTTAAGGCCTGGTTAGATAAGGAAGGCATTTCTTATTCGCAATACCCCGATCAAAAAACAATGATGTCCAATCTTCCAAGTTATCCAAGCTATGAACAGATTACTGCCGAGTTAAAAAATTTGGCTTATAGAAATCCTCATATTTTCTCGCTTTTTTCTATTGGGCAATCAGTAGAAGGACGTGAATTATGGGTAATGAAAGTTTCTGATAATGTTATGTTTGATGAAGTTGAGCCTGAGTTTAAATATATTTCAAGTATGCATGGAGATGAAATCACAGGACGAGAGTTGATGATTACTCTCTTGCAAGAAATGGCAGCTAACTATGGGACTGATAGGGAACTTACTCATCTGATAAATAATACTGAAATTTATATTA
>CAYGUN010000335.1:0-2631 GCA_964353025.1 uncultured Bacteriovoracaceae bacterium | reverse complement strand
TGAGTCACAACTCGAATATTTACAGGATGCTTAAAGCTATATTCAGAGTTCCACTCTACATCTACACGCCTTGAGTTCTCTGATTCATGAACACGGTTACAGCTTGAGGTATGAACGGTTATCCCTCGGCCTCGAGTAATAAATCCAGCAATAGGATCTCCTGGTATTGGATTACAACATCTTGCCATTCTAACTAAGATGTCATCAAGTCCATCAACGATAACCGCATTGTCTCGATTGGAAGATTTTTTAGCTGTTTTATTTAGATTGTCATAGAAAGTTCCAAGCTTCTCTTTTTTAGGATCTATTTCTGTTTTCTTAACTTCAATACCAGGTATGAGCTCAAGCACTTGATCAACATAGTAACGACGAGATCCTATATGTATATAAAGTTCATTAATATCTCTTAAATGAAGCTCATCAAAAACCTTGGAAAATCCATTGTTTTTTTCTAGCATCTTAACTGAAGTTTCATATTCCTTAAGGGCCTTATCTAGAATTTCTTGCCCTAGTTCTTTTTGTCTATCTCTTTCAATTTTGAGTAGCCATTGCTTTATCTTAGAACGTGCCCGAGAAGTCTTAACAATTTTTAGCCAATCCTTAGAAGGAGTCTGCGTTTTACTTGTTAAAATTTCAACCGAATCCCCTGACTTTAATCGGTATTTTAGTGGAACCATTTTTCCATTAACCTTGGCCCCAATACACTTATTTCCAACTTCAGTATGAACGGAGTAGGCAAAGTCTAATGGAGTTGAGCCATAGCGAAGCTCAATAACATCTCCATTGGGAGTAAAAATAAAAATACCGCCAATATCGAGATCGTTTTTCACGTTCTCCATAAATTCAGCGCTATCTTCAACACCTTGGTTAAATTCGAGAAGCTCCTCAACCCATTTAAGCTTCTTCTCACTTGGTCTATCCTTATCTTTATACTTCCAGTGAGCGGCAACTCCTCGTTCAGCTACATCATGCATTTCTTGAGTACGAATCTGAATCTCAATTCTCTCAACCTGAGGCCCCATGACTGTTGTGTGTAATGACTGATAATTATTAGTCTTAGGAATGGCAATATAATCTTTAAATCGACCAGGGACTGGAGTAAAAGCTGAATGGATAACGCCCAGACATTTATAGCATTCAGTAATATTGCTTACGATAATTCTAAATGCAAGTAGGTCTTGAATCTGATCAAAATCAACTCCTCTATTCATCATTTTTTTGTAAATAGAGAAAAAATGCTTAGAGCGCCCGGTAACTTCAGCGCTCACACTATACTCTTGTAGCTTCTCTTGAATTAAGCCCACTGTGCTTTTAATATACAGCCCTCGCTGAGACTTTTTCATGGCCACTTTTTCAGCCAGCTTATAATAAGATTCTGGATGGAGGTATCTAAGACAAAGATCTTCTAATTCCATTTTAACAGAGTTAATACCTAGACGACTTGCTAAGGGTACATAGATATCAAGAGTTTCTTGGGCCTTAATTTTTTGCTTACCTTCAGACATATACTGAAGAGTCATCATATTATGCATTCGATCTGCGAGCTTAACGATAATAACTCTAATATCTTTGGCCATAGCAACAACCATCTTGCGAAAGTTCTCAGCCTGACCCTGCTCTTTTGATTTAAATTTAATTTTTGAAATTTTAGTGAGCCCAACAACAATTTGAGCAATACTTACTCCAAATTCTTTTTCTATTTCTTGCGGGCTTATATCGCAATCTTCGACTACGTCATGCAAAAAACCAGCAACAATGGTATCCACGTCCATTCTGAGCTTCACTAAAGTTGCCGTCACATTCAGTGGATGAATAATATAAGGCTCTCCTGAGCTTCTTTTCTGCTCTTTATGGGCCTTTTCCGCAAAAGCATAGCCTCGCTTAATTAAATCAATATCTACATCTGGATTGTAAGTTTGGATGCGACGAACCAGCTCATCAACCGTGAGGTTCATTTCATGGGAAAAATCTATGCTATCTCTAATCACTGTTCTAAAATTTGGCCGATAATAGCTTTTAACTCAGAATAGGCCTTCTCAAGTTCATCGTTCATAACTAAATAGTCATAATCGTTCTTTTTGAGAAGTTCTTTTTTGGCGTTTGCTAATCTTTCAGCGATTACTTCAGGCTTTTCAGTGCCGCGGCCCGTTAATCGCTCTTCAAGGACCTCGATTGAAGGGGGTTCGATAAAAATAGCGCTCGAATCCTTAGGATAGAGTTGCTTGATAGCATCTGCCCCTTGAATATCTAAATCGAACAGCATTTTACGTCCCGAGTCTAATCCTGCCTGGGTAAAGCTCTTTGATGTCCCATAATAATTGGAATGAACTTGGGCCCATTCTATAAAGTCATTACTACTAATTCGTTTTTTAAATTCTTCTTCACTGAGATAGTGATAATTCACCCCATCGACTTCGCCAGCTCTAATGGGTCTAGTGGTACAGGAGACGGACCACTCAATTTTTGGGTACTCTGACTTGATACGATTAATTAAAGTGGATTTGCCAGTGCCTGAAGGTGCTACAATAACAATTAAATGACCTGCGCTCATAATTACTCTAGGTTAAGTGCTTGTTCTCTAATTTTTTCTAATTGAACTTTCATTTGAACAACATTATCTGAAACTTCTAA
>CAYGUN010000334.1:0-2638 GCA_964353025.1 uncultured Bacteriovoracaceae bacterium | reverse complement strand
TTCTCACCGATGCAATACTCTTGGATTGAATGTCATATTCCGGGTCTTTTAAAGATCCTCTTAACAAATCCATATTAGAGTTAATAAGCAGCGTTCCATGGTGAAAACTTCTGTCTTTTTTTTGCTTAAAAGCACTGCCTGAAATTTTATAATCTAAATTTTCAAAATGAACTTTCAAATCAGAGCGCCCGGTAGAAAATGCTTTGATCCCAAAGTCAGAGAGGGCCTGAATTATGTATTGATTGTTCTCTTTTTTTGCTAAGTCTCTATTGCAATCAAGGAATGAAAAGTTCAAATTCCCTTCATCGTGATAAACACATCCCCCACCACTTTGGCGACGTACGGGCCAGATGTCATGCTCTTGCATGAATTCAAAATTGCACTCAACCCATGGGTTTTGGAAACGCCCCATCACCACACAAGGACGATTTATGTAAACAAAAAGAATCTTCTCATCAGGTTTAAGAGTTAATAGCAGTTCATTTTCAATGGCAAGATTGAGGTAAGGATCTGTAATAAGTGAAAGGTAGAACTTTTTGTTCAAGTATTTATTTCCTATTGCTCGTAACAAGTTAATTTCCCTCAGATTATGTCGATAAAAAGAGTATGAAAAGTCTACTGGCGCTTTTTTATTTTTTTGTTATCTCAAGCTGCTTGCAAATTAAGGTTTCAAAAGAGAATACCTTTCCTCGTGAGAAGGATTCACTACTCGCGCAGTACGGGGCACCAATACTTAAAGAAATGAACAATGAGGGGTATGAACTGTTTCATTACCAAGGTGGGATAAGCTTCCAAACTTATGAACAGATTGTTATCTCCAAACAAGTCGCCCCCCAAGGGATAGAAAATAATCTCTCTTATTGGAAAGAAAAGTTTCGCCCATATGAGTCAAACCTGCGTGAAATTTCAGGGGAAGTGCGGCGCGATGGAATCGCTTTTAAGCAAGAAATCAAATGTGAGAGACTTGGGATAAAACTTGATTATAGCCCTAGTCAAAATAAGGTCATAAAAGTTATTTACCTGAATAAAGATTTTCACAAATAAGAATCCTATGCTAATTTATCCAGACTATGAACGATTTTTGGATAGCTCAAGAGCAAGACTGTTTTTACAGAGAAATTTTCAAGGCCCCATACGGTAACTACCTTATCACTACAGATGAGTTTAAAATTCTCTCTATTGATTTCATTGGTAAAAAAATAGTTAAAACAAATTCAAGCTCACTCACCACCAAAGTCATTAAACAATTCACCCAATACTTTGAAGGACGAAGAAAGTTTTTTGCCCTTCCTCTTGCTATGAATTCTTTAACTAGCTTTCAACAAAAAGTTTTAGAACAAATCAATAATGTGCCTTATGGGAAAGTTATCTCTTATAAAGATATTTGTGAAAATCTGCAAACCAGAAGCTATCAAGCGGTGGGAAGTGCCTGCGGAAAAAATCCTTTTCCACTGGTTATTCCCTGTCATCGTATTATTAAAAGTAGTGGAGAACTAGGTCTTTATACGCCTGATCCTAAAATAAAGCAGTGGCTTTTAACTTTTGAAGGATATGAAAATAGCGATACACGCTCAACTCAAGAAGCTTAAGACTTAAAAAAACCATTCTTTTTAATAGTTGCGGCCACTTTCTTTGGTACCATCTGCTCCCAACCCTCTTCATCGTTTTGAATCATCTCTAAAACTTTACGAGAGTAGATATCAGAAATGGTGCCATCAGAGTTATCGATATCAAAAAGCTGATTACCCATTCTTAGATAATCCACCAAATGCTTGTTCTCACCCGATACTCTAAGCTCATCTAGATGAATAGACTCCCCTTTGACCTTACTGTGATAGGGGTAAACAAAAACTTTTACATTAGGGCGAAACAAAAGTCCTACTGATGCTAAAACATTGAGCTCTTCTTTCTCTTCATCTTCACTTTCAACATTAAGCCCAAGACTTGCAACAGCGGAATCATCAAAATTATTATAATCATGATCGAAAATTTGTTGAAAATTATAAACACCAAGAACAATGCCTAAGTTTGGGTTCTTAAATTTAGAAAAATATTCAGTAAGCCTGAAATACTGATGATAATTACTCACAAGAACCTGCTGTCCAAGTGAACTTAAGATATCAACTCGTGCTAAAAAGTCGACGCGAGAAATATCACCACCATGAGTAAGGTTACTAATGGTAATCTCACATATTGTTGTTACTTCATTTTCCTTCAGCCCTGTTTTTTCAATGTAGGAGGCCAATCCTTTTTCTAAAATATCCACATTCACTAGAGTCGGTGGCCGGTAACTTCCTCTAACAACCAAAATATTTTTCTTGTATAAAACATCAGCTGGAAGAATAACCTCTCCCTTTTCATCAAACATAACCGCATTAGTGTAGTTGTTTCTTAATAAACGAAGATTTGCCAATCGGTTATCAAATTTTTTAAACGCCTTACCAGAGAATCGAATCATATTAATTTCAATTCTATGCCGTGTAAGATTATCTAAAAGGGTATCTACAAATTGATCAGAATCTTCAACATTATAGAAGGCCGAATAAATAAGATTCACTCCAATAACACCCAAAGCGTGCTGCTGAGACACATTATCTCTATCTAGCATTCTCACATGAACAACAATATCGTTATAATC
>CAYGUN010000333.1:0-2655 GCA_964353025.1 uncultured Bacteriovoracaceae bacterium | reverse complement strand
GTCATATCCCGTAATCATATGCTCAGCACCAAGCCAAATATATTGAAGATAACCACCCTCAATCATCGCTTGCTTTGCATCTTCACTTATCCCGTGCGCAAAAGAATTTGCACACATCAATAATGGTAGAAAACTCAAAATAAGTTTGCTCATACTTTCTCCATGTAAAATTGTAATAATTTAAAACTAAAACAGGCTATGCTATAGGAGGTCTAAATACCTCTAGAAGATGAGGTCCCGAAATAAGATGTTTCTCAAAAAAAGTTTGAGTAGATTTAAGTCCACAATTAGCTACGAGCGTATGGCCTGATTGGTTTAATACTTTTGCTTGATGTTGACTCATTTTAAAATGATCGTGATTATGCTCGTGCTCCTCACCATCTTCACTATGTTTATGCCGGTGTGTATGCTCATCAATGCTATCGTCAATATTATCATGTTCAGTGATATTAAAATTTGAGAACTTATCAAGATGAGAGCTGGAATCTATTGGAGTTAAAAATACTTGTGGTGGTATTGCAAAACAAAAACACAACATCCCCATTAATAAAAATTTCATTACTTCTAACATAGATATAATATATATGATTTTTTAGTAATTAAAAACAATACCCCGCATCATTGAGATTGAGTTAAGTTAACAATCTACTTTATTAGCAGAACTTTCAAACTCAATTGAAGAATGGAAGATTCGATACCCCTTCAATAGCTCTTTCATTTCAGATTTCAAGACGTCAATTTGCGTAATGGTGGTCTCTGTCGGAACTACTACATGGAAACTCAAAAAACTATTTGATTCATCGATAGACCATCCTTGTATTGCATGAACGTCATCAACTAAATCTAATGAGATTAACTTCTTTTCAATTTCTTTAATTTCTAAATCACTTGGGAATTTCTGTAAAAAAATGGCCCCTACTTTCAAGAGGTTTTTGTAAACACCTCTTAAAATAATAAGAGAAATAAGGATGGAAAGAATGGAGTCCAGCATATACCAAGGCCTAAACATCAAGACAATACTGACAATTAATACAGAAACCCAGCCAAGAATATCTTCAAGCAAATGAAACATAACCATCCGCTGATTCATTCCTTCATCTTTTGAAAGTCTAAAAGCAGCAAAAGAATTCACAGCAATTCCTATAATTGCCAAAATCAGCATCCCTTCTGGCTTCACAGGCTCAGGAGCCGAAATTCGTAAAACCGCCTCATAAATGACAAACAGGCTTCCGGCCAAGAGAATCATCCCATTTACAAACGCCGAAAGAACTGAAAATCGTCGATAACCATAGGTGAATTTAGAGTCGGCCTCTTTCTTACTAAGCTTTTCTGAAAAATAAGAAAATAACAATGCAAGGCTATCACCAAAATCATGAAGCGCATCTGAATAGATTGCAATGCTGTTGGTGAGATAGCCACCAATTAACTCAACAACAGCAAAAGTAGCATTTAGTGCAAATGCTATTAGTATATTTTTGCTGCCATGATTATGAGTGTGCTTGTGTTCCAAGTTAAATCTCCTAACAAAATATACTACTTTCTTCCAGCATTCCAATTTTTATGAGCAGAATCGAGATTATTCTCTAAGTGTTTTTTAAATGTTGCCATTTTTTCCTTAGATGAAAAATAATAAACTTGACCACCATGTTTCAGCTTAAAATCTTCTGAGCCTTTAACATGTACATCTCCCTCAGCAACTGACTGGGCACAATGCTTCTCAAACATTGCTCCTTTATGTAATTCACAGCTTTTGCTACATTTATGATGATGGTGTTTGGCGTCCTTATGGTGGTGAGCACATGATACAAATAACGACAAAATGACTAATACTAAAAAATTCTTTTTCATAACTAAATCTCCTTTAGATCTGGTTGCATATATTTAATAAATAAGCGGTATAAACTAGGTATTACAATAAGAGTTAGTATGGTTGCTGTAAAAATCCCCCCAACAACTACAGTAGCAAGAGGTTTCTGAACTTCGGCACCAAGTCCAGATGAAAACATCATAGGTAGAAATCCGAAGATATCCGTTAAGGCCGTCATCAAAACAGGTCTTAGTCTCGTCATGGCACCCTCTTTAACAACATCATCAGGAGATTTTCCATCCTTGATTAATCTATTAAAATAAGTGACTAAGACGACCCCATTTAAAATACTGATCCCAGAAAGCGCAATAAAGCCAACTCCTGCTGAAATACTAAATGGCATTCCAAGTACAATCAGAGATAATACACCTCCAATAAGTGCCATTGGAGCACATGCAAATATTAAAATAACCTGAGCAAAGTTCCTAAAGGCAGCGTAAAGCATTCCAATAATAATCAGCATCGCAAGAGGAACTAAAACAGCAAGTCTCTCC
Source organism: uncultured Bacteriovoracaceae bacterium (assembly GCA_964353025.1). Taxonomy (GTDB): domain Bacteria; phylum Bdellovibrionota; class Bacteriovoracia; order Bacteriovoracales; family Bacteriovoracaceae; genus CALFYV01. The sequence continues at coordinate 294 of CAYGUN010000333.1, read as the reverse complement.
TTTGCACTTTGAAGGTTCTTAAAACTGCCTCCCCATTCAACGTAGTATCCTTCAGGTAGTTTTATTTTTTCATCAACCTTTGTTTTGGCAGTATTCACAAAAGTTTCAATATCTCTTGTTTCAGGGTTAATTAAAACAGCAATTCTTCGTTGTGAGTTCTCTCTAGCAACAGCAGTAAAGGTTTCAACAAAACTAATGTTAGCTATTTGCTCAATTGGGACAGTAAAGCCATCTGAGATTCCAACAGGTAATTGCCTAATAGTCATAACATCTTTTCTTTCTTCTTCTGAGAGC
>CAYGUN010000332.1:0-2668 GCA_964353025.1 uncultured Bacteriovoracaceae bacterium | reverse complement strand
AAAATATGCCTTTGCCCTCTTTATGACTGATGAGAAAAAAAGGGATTCACTAAATGGTGAAAATTCACAAGAAAAAAATAAGCTAAGACTTGAAAGTAAAAAATGGTATCAGCAAACGGCCCAACTCCAAGATCAACTTATTAAGGAATGGATTAATAAATACTAAGCTCTTGCTAGAACTACTCTAGAACGGCCTTGTTTGATTGGAGCCATCCCGTAATAGTGGCCGAAGCCCAATCTAAAACCTGAAAACCAATCATCGGGCGGTAATAGCAATGTGTCGGAATAAGATGTTTAATTTTTTCATGAAGAGCAGGTAGCTTTGACCAATGAACACCAAACTTCATATGATGGGCCGTATGATATCCTAAATTTCCCGTTAACCGATTATACCAAATAGAGTCAATAATATTACGACTGGCGTGAGTATGCTCATCCGTATGAAGGCCATTATGATGGTCGTAGGTTGCATCCGCTGTTAGATAAAGAGAGACCATCATAGGTAGCCAAAATAAAATAAGTGCTACCATAGGCTTATAAAAAGTTAGTGGAATGAGGACACTAAGGGTTGTAAGAATCATAAGCACAAAATACTTTTGAACTCGAGGGTACTTACTCCCCACTTTAAAGGCCCGATAATAACTAGTAACCGCAACTTCAAAAGAATAACGAATCCGCCCCATTGTTTCTTTATTTTTTTTCATCCAACGAGATTCATCTTTATGCTGATCGAGGTAATTAATATGATGACCTAAGTTATGATGCAGAACCCATGTATATCCAGTAATTCCTGTTTGCAGGCCATACATAATTTCAAGGACTCTATTCAACCAAGAAATTTTAAAAGTATTGCAATGTTGATGATGATGGTTCCAAGCACAAATATTTCCTTTAGGCCAAATACCAAGTAAAAACCAGAGAATGAGAAAGTAGATATTCTCCACAGAAAAGTAGATCGCAAGATCAACAAGAAAGTAAAAACTCATAATTGCGATAGGGAGTCTATCGGCTTTGTACTTGAATATTTCCATCAGTTATCCATCTCAAACATGACTAATAGAAATATTCTACCCAATAATTTAAATTATTAAATGAGAAAAATGTCCTAAGACTACTTCATCTTATTGAATTTAATAATCTATACATAGAGCATTTTTTTGACACGGAACATCTTCTTTTTTTACTCTTCTAAATTATTATAAACACTCACAACATCATCATCATCTTCAAGGAGCCCAATTAGTTTTTCAATTTGGCCCAGAGTTTCTTCGTCTGCTGCCTTATAAGTAGTAGGGATTCTTTCTAAGTCTGCCTCTTCTGGAGTAACCTCTAATTCTTGCAATTTCTTTTGGATATCTCCAAATGTCTCCATGGGGCCGATTACTTCAAAAACTCCGTCTTCAAGCTCAATTTCCTCTGCTCCAACGTCAATCATCTCCATCGTGAAGTCATCTTCAACTAAATCACCTTGATTGATCATAAAGACAGCTTTCCTATCAAATATAAATTGTAGACATCCATCTTTACCCAAAGATCCATTACATTTATTAAAATAACTTCTTACGTTTGATGCCGTTCTGGTGACGTTATTGGTTGAGGCCTCGACAAATATTCCAACCCCTCCAGCTCCATAGCCTTCATAGTTAATGTCAACATATCCATCGTTATCGCCACCTTCCCCTTTTTTGATGGCCCGATCAATATTATCCTTGGGAACATTAAACTTTTTACATCTATCAAGTGCAATTTTTAAAAGAAAGTTTGTGGATGGATCTGTTCCACCACTTTTAATTGCTTTTGCTACATCGTGAAGAGCTTTAGCATAGACTCTACTTTTGGCCTTATCGGATGCACCTTTTTTAGCTGCAATTTTAGCTGATTTTCGTCCCATTTTTTACTCACTTATAATTTAGTTACAATTGTTCCTGATTCACCCTTTGAAAAATCTCCTTCATACTTGTAAATAAGAACAGAGTATTTATCTTTCGGTTGAGCATTTTTTTTCTTGCTCAAAACATATAATCTTAATTCATTAATACACTCTTGAGGATTTTGAACCCACCAAAGGTTTATTTGTTCTTTTTTATCAATTTTTTTGATTGCTCTTTTTATTTGGTAGTTTGTGTTTTTTTTCACAAAAATAATGGACCCCTTACAAGAAGCAAAGCAAGTTAAAGAAACAAAACAAAAAAGAAAAAGTATAGTTTTCATATTTCTTGGAGCCTTATCAATAGATAATAATTCAAAATACCTTATCACTTTGAATTTCGTTGGGCAATCAGCGCGGGGCGTCGAACTTAATATTCAATGAAAAGTTTTTCTTTCAATGACTGAGGTAAAACTCGAACTAGCGCATCATCTCTGTGAATCAAGAGCTCTTCAAGCTCTACCTCTGTGCAATTCTCACAATACTTAATAAGAGAATCTAAAAATGCATAGCTTAAAAGATTTGAATCGTAATACCTCTTTGCACAGGCTTTAATTCCTGCAAGCTCTATGCCTGAGCTTGCACTTACATAAGGGGTTCCAAATTCATCATAAAACTCACTCGGGCATTTTGCATGGTCTTTCACTCTATTTTGATAAAAATTACGAGCTGAGTGAGCGGCTTCATGGAGATAGACATTAATCCTTTGTAACTGAGAAATATTTTTATTCAAAAGAAAAA
>CAYGUN010000331.1:0-2673 GCA_964353025.1 uncultured Bacteriovoracaceae bacterium | reverse complement strand
ATATTTTTCTTTCTTGGCAACTTCATAAGCTTCTCTTACTAAATCATAACCTCCGAAAGCGCAAGCCATCATCAATAAAGTAGATTCTGGCATATGGAAGTTTGTGATCATTGCACTACAGATTTTGAACTCATAAGGAGGGAAGATAAACTTATCTGTCCAACCACCTTTTGGTTTTAATCTATCACTTGCAGACACTGCAGATTCTAGAGAACGCATAGTAGTGGTACCAATCGCACATACCTTCTTTTTCTTGTCAATTGCGTTGTTTACAATGTCCACAGTCTTTTGATTTACCTCAAAATTTTCCGAGTCCATTTTATGCTTTGTCAAATCTTCAACATCTACTGGTCTAAAAGTCCCTAAACCAATGTGAAGCGTAATGCTTGCCATGTCTACACCTTGAATTTCTAGTCTTTTAAGCAATTGTGGTGTAAAGTGAAGACCTGCTGTAGGAGCGGCAACCGCACCTTTTGCTTTAGCATATATCGTTTGAAAACGCTCTTTATCGTCTGGTTCAGCTTCTCTTTTAATGTATTTTGGAAGTGGAGTTTCTCCTAAGCTATCAATGGTATTGTAAAACTCTTCATCTGTTCCATCAAATAAGAATCTGATAGTTCTGCCTCTTGAAGTGGTATTATCAATAACCTCCGCGACAAGATCACCCTCTCCAAAATATAATTTATTTCCTACTCTGATTTTTCTTGCTGGGTCAACTAAAACATCCCAAAGATGCATTTCTGGGTTAAGTTCTCTCAAAAGGAAAACTTCAATTTTAGCACCTGTTTTTTCTTTGTTACCATATAGGCGTGCTGGAAATACCATGGTGTCGTTATTGACCATTACATCGCCATCTTCGAAATAATTCACTACATCTTTAAAGACTTTGTGCTCTATTTGACCCGTTTTTTTGTGCAAAACCATTAAACGAGATTCATCTCTATTTTCTGCCGGATATAAGGCTACGAGACCAGTCGGTAAATCGAACTTGAATTCTGATAATTTCATATTTAATATTACGGTATTAAATAATTTTAAAAGTGTTTTTAAAATTAGGACGCAAAGATAAAGATATCCGTGACTTTTAGGATACTATTGTAAAATACTTTTATAGCATTATAATCCGACTGTGTTAGTAGCAAGACTCATATTAGAAAGTTTTAGGTTCGCTTGGAATGCCCTTAAGATGAATATCTTAAGAACAGTACTTTCCTTGCTAGGAGTTACCGTAGGTATTTTTGCGATTATAGCAGTTTTTACCATCGTTGATTCGCTGGAGAAGAATGTCAAACAAAGTTTTGATTTTTTAGGGTCGGGGGTTATTTATGTTAGCAAATGGCCATTTACTCCAGATGCTAATGGTGAATTTAAATGGTGGGATTTCTGGAAAAGACCAAACCCTAGTTACAATGAGTTTAAAGTCTTAGAAGATAACCTCAAAAACAAAACGGCCATTTCAATTTTTGCTAATGCTAGCAATGTTGTGCTAAAGCGAGGCAATAATAGTTTCTACGAGACAGAATTTATCGGTGGTAGCTTTGGGTATAAAGATATAGTAGAGTTAGATATTGATGCAGGAAGGTATTTTTCTCCTAGTGAAATAGCAGGTGCTAGAAATGTGGCGATCATAGGTTCAGATATAGCCGAGGCTTTATTCCCGAATGGACAAAATCCTGTAGGCAAAGAAATTAAGATTAGAAATAAGAAGTTTTTCGTAATAGGTACTCTTAAAAAGGAGGGGGAAAGCTTTTTAGGTTTTGATAGCAAAGATACCAACTGCATTGTGCCTTACGATGCCTTTAGAACAATGTATACAACAGGTACAGGTAGCTATAATGAAAGAGGTTCGACAATAGCGATAAAGGGCTTTGATACTGATATAGGTTTGGTGGAGCTAGAGGGTGAGATAACAGGTTTTATGAGAACCAGAAGAGGATTGAAACCTAAAGAAGATAATAATTTCGCACTTAATAGACCTGAGGCTATAGCAAATGTTTTATCAGGTGTTTTTGATGTATTTGGTATAGCTGGCTGGATAATAGGGGGCTTCTCTATACTGGATGGTGGTTTTGGAATATCGAATATAATCATAGTTACTCTTAAAGAAAGAACATCTATTAATGGTGTTCAAAAAACATTAGAAGCTCAGAATTACTTTATTCTTTTTCAGTTTCTTTTCGAATCAGTATTCTTAAGTGTTATTGGAGGATTAGGCGGGTTGTTTCTTGTATTACTCATTACCTTTATTCCAATGGGATCACTCGAAGTCACGCTTACACTGAAAAATATTGTATTAGGCCTTGGAGTATCGGCTATTATAGGTACTGTCTCTGGAATTGTACCAGCTGCGCTTGCTGCGAGGTTAGATCCTGTTATTGCTATTAGGAGTTAATAAAAGAGATTAATGTAAAAGGCCCAAAACGGAAATTAATTTTCGTTTTGGGCCTCTATTATTTCAATAGGATTTTTCTATTCTTTAGCTGCTATTGGCTTGTCCAAAACATCACCTGTGATTTTTTCTTTAATTTTCTTTTCAAGTTCTTCCATTAACTCTGGATTATCCTCTATTAGACCTTTTACAGTATCTCTACCTTGACCTAATTTGTTTCCTCCATAAGAGAACCATGAACCAGCTTTGTTGATAATATCAAGCTCCACAGCAAGGTCAATAAT
>CAYGUN010000330.1:0-2691 GCA_964353025.1 uncultured Bacteriovoracaceae bacterium | reverse complement strand
TCCCAAGTTGAAGAGAACCTCCCCCATTATTAATCGTATCGATAACAAGAGATTTTACGCCGGCTTTTTTAAACTTTTTAAGTGTATCAACAAATTCGCTCACTACTGCTGCTGAATCAGCTGGTGGAGAAAAAGTATCTAAAAAGATATAACCCACTTTTTCTTTCACTTTAATAGTTTCTGATTCAACCGTCGTTGCAACTTCCCCGTCACCTTTATTCTCAATCTTTTTCTCGATTTCAGTTTCGACATCAACAATATAAGCCGGGTAAGTTGGATATTTTGGGTTTTCATCTGTTCCAATCATAACTAGTTCATAGTTAGCTGGAAGCTTACGGGCCTTTTTAAGTCTCCCTACACTTTCAAAGCCAAAAGTTGGCTTTGGTAATTCTTTTACTTCTTCTTCACCTTTATCGTTGCTTGTAATGACAGCATCGTAAACAAAGCCACCTTGAGCGTCCCTCATTGAATCAACAATGGCCCAACTTAAATCCGCATTATTTCCAACTAGCTCAAAAGATTTTTCAAATGCGTATTCTGCGTCCTTTGGAAACTCAAGACCAAACATCTTCAGATATTGAGTCACAACATATTTATCTACTCTTGTGTGCTTAACCATCGTCTCAAGTAAAAAATCAGAGTTAAGTCTTCTTAGTTTTAAGTTTCCGTTGGCATCCATAATGTTTCCACCGAAAACAAATGTCTGAGCATCTCCAGTTTGGGCAGCAACGGCTTTTTTCATATTGGCTTCGAAATCTACTCGATCTTCAGTCACCCAACCAACCATGATATCAATATCTTCTGCTTTAGTACTTAAAATATCTACTTTTCTTTCAATCGTAAGATTTGCAAATTCAATTATCCCTGGCATTGGGTGAATTAAAGATGAACGAAGAAAAAGGTTTCTCATGAGGTAAGAGTAGTTTGATTCTTTACGCCCCAAATTTCTCACAGGAGTAATAAGCTCATCAACTAAATCCTTAAGCGGCTTGCCATTCATTTCTGTAACGACATCTCCAACTTGAAAATCTATACCAGTAGAGTTTTTGTAAGTAGGAAGCAACTTTGTTATTTTAAAATTGTCTCCCATTCTCACCCCATCAAATCCAAGGTAGGCAATGCTTGTATAACCTTTATTCCCAAGAGGAATCAAAGAACCACTGTTATGCGCATCCTTAAACTCAGCAACATACGAATGCATGAGTCTAAAAAACTCAGTGTTTGACTGGTCTTTCTTGGCTTCAGCTAAATATTTGGCTTTAAGCTCTTCATTATCAAAATTATGAAGCCTTTCTTTATACTCAAGAGGAGCGTAATTCTGCTCATATATACCAAATATCCACTGAATATCAGACACACGCTCCTGTGGAGTCATTTTCGTCAGCGGAATTGGTCCACACGATGTAAGTAATGATATAATTGACAAAATAGCGCAAAGCAGTAACGACAGTTTTCTCATGTCTCTCCCCTAAAAAAGTTATTTTTTTCGTCTTTCTTATTAAGATTCTTTCTTAATGCTAGAAGGATAACTAATCAAAACCTGAGTTAAAACCTATGCCCTATAAGAATTGTAAACTTTATAGTGTAATAAAAAAAAAAGGCCCTCTGTCCGGAGGGCCAATGTAAGAAAACATATTGCAACGTGTTTTTTTTATTAGAAAATTGCGCCTGATAACCAGAAGTTTACACCAATTGTGTCTCCATCAAAAAGCTGTCCATCAGTTCCCATTGAAATATGCGGGTATAGTGACCAGTTATTTCCGAGTTGAAAATCAACTCCAGTTAAAATTCTTGCACCTACTTCAATTAGCTCATCTTTTGTGTTTGATGAAGACTCATGTTCAACTCTTGATTTGAAAGTTGAAGCATCACTTAGGGCAATGTTTACGTAAGGTGAATTATATAAAAATACATTCTGGTCCTGCTTTCTATCGTAAGCATAAAAGTAAGTTGATTGTTCAAAACCAACAATAACTGTATCTGACAATCTATAAGCAAAGTCTTGAGCTGCACCGTAAGCTAAGTGAAGACCTCTTCTTTTCTGTCTTGTCGATGTTGGAAGTTCAACATGGTATCTTGCCCAATAAGAAAAGTTCCCATTGCTATACCAACCACCTTGAATACCAATTCGAGTATCTCTCATTTGACCATTATCATGCTTATCATGATTACCTGAAGTATCACCTGATCCAAATTGATTTCTCGTTCTAATTTTTAAAGTTAATTCCTTATCATCCCAGAGATGGTAATCAACACTTACCTGAGAGTCATAAGTTAAATCATTTGAAGGAATCGCACCATTATCTGTAGGTGTTACACCTTCTCTATTAATAGATGGTCCATAAAATTCTGCTGAATAACCCAGATCAAACTGCTCTTTTATCTTATCAAACGTATTTGATGGAGCATCTACCTTTGTTATATTTGCAGCTGATTGCGCAAATGCTGAAGCCGATAACGCACATAAAGTGGCAATAGCTAGTTTTCTCATAAATTCCCGTCCTTTGTAGTCCTAGTAATATCTGACGAGCTCAATCTACTCGTTTTCGTAAGAAATTCAATAGCTTTGGTAAATATTACACATTGCGTCGTGGTGTTTGTAATAAAAAAATTGAAATTAGGGGGATAAAATGTTCTAAATAGCTAAAAAAGGGTCAAAATGTCACTACAGCAAACTATGCAAAACTTGGA
>CAYGUN010000329.1:0-2704 GCA_964353025.1 uncultured Bacteriovoracaceae bacterium | reverse complement strand
ATCTTACTAAGAGGAATTTATGCTTATATCAGTTAATTGGATTAAAGACTTTGTTAATTTACCTGAGATTGCCCATGACGATTTGGCCAATGACCTTACTATGGCCACAGCAGAAGTTGAAGATGTCACAACCACAGGGGTCTTTCTTAAGAAAATTAAAGTGGCCCAGATTAAATCTATTAAACCCCATCCTGAAGCGGATAAACTTAACCTTGTCACATTTGATTGTGGAGAGAAAGAGTACCGGGAAGTGGTATGTGGGGCCCCAAATGTTAAAGAAGGCCTTAAGGTTCCTTATGCTCCTATTGGAACCACTCTACCTATTGGTTTTACCCTAGAGCCTAAGAAAATTCGCGGTATTTTATCAGATGGAATGCTTTGCTCTGAAACAGAGCTTGGGCTTGGAGAAGGAAATAAAGGTCTGATGGAATTGCCTAGTACTGCCAAAGTTGGTCAAGACTTCGCAGCCTACCTTGGTAAAGAGTCTGATACTGTTATTGATATTGATAATAAATCGCTTACTCATAGACCCGATCTATGGGGACACTACGGGTTTGCCCGGGAATTTGCTGCTATATACAGGAAGAGTTTAAAAAATCCTTTCGATAAACCTTGGTCTGATAAGATTGAGAAAAACTTTACTAAAGACAAGGCCCCCATTGAGGTGAATGTTGATACTAATAGTGCGGGGGAGATGTTCTGGGGTCTTTCTATTAATAACGTAAAAGTGGGGCCAAGTCCGGCTTGGATAATTTCTCGTCTTGAGGCCTGTGGACTTCGTTCTATTAATAATATTGTTGATATTAGTAATTACGTCATGCTTGAGCTTGGCATTCCTAACCATATTTACGATAGAGAGGCCATTGAAGGTGATAAGCTTGAAGTGAAAAATATCGGCAAAGATGAAACCTTTGTTACTTTAGATGATATTGAAAGAAAGTTGATTGAAACGGATACTGTTATTTGTGATGCTAAGAAGCCTTTGATTATTGGTGGAATAATGGGAGGGGCCAATAGTGGTGTTAATGATAAAACCACTCAAGTCTTTCTTGAGTGTGCTAATTGGAAGGCCGCTCAAATTAGAAGAACTTCAACTAGGCTGGGTCTGCGAACTGACTCATCTCAAAGATATGAAAAATCTCTTGATAGTCATCTTTGCTATAGAACGCTACTAAGGCTGGTCGAACTTGTGCTTCAAATTTGTCCACAAGCTAAAATAGTAGGAACTCCTGTTTACAGCGGTATCAACTTAGATAATGGTAAAAACTTATTAATCACCACATCGACTCAGAATATTTGCTCGACTCTTGGAAAAAAAATTGAAGAGAAGGAAATTATCGCTCTATTTGAATCCCTCGATTTTAAAGTAACTGCAACGTCGGGAAATTTAAAAGTTGAGATCCCTACCTATAGGACGACTAAAGATATAGATTGTGAAGCTGATTTACTTGAAGAGATCGGACGTTTAATTGGATATGACAATATAGAAGAAACAGCTCCTAAGACTTCGGTTAAACCTGTGAGGCTTGAGTTTGCGAAAGTGTTACAAAGAAAGGTTCAAGATTTTTTAAGTCTCCAAGCGAGTGCTTTAGAAGTATTCACCTATCCAATGATTGGGGAGAAAATTCTTGTTAAGGCCAACTGGCCAACTCTATCAGCTGAATTCAAACTTATTAATGCACTGTCTGTTGATAATGATAGGATGAGGCCTTCTCTTATCCCAACTTTTTTAGAAGCAGTAGCTACGAATCAAAAGAACTTTGAAAGCTTTAGGTTATTTGAGTATGGGAGAAGTTACCTTCCAAGCACAAAAGACTTTAGAGAAGAAAGAAATCAAGTTGTGATTGGTTTTTACTCTAAGAAAGAAAACCAGTTTGTTAATACGATTAATACAGTTGAAAAACTCTTACGCTTCTTAGGTCTTCCTTATGATTTAATGAATGAAAGTGGTAAGCATTCAAACCCTGTTATTCCTAGTGATTGGAGTGGAGTGCATCCGCATGAGTATCTTAATATTAGAGTGATGGGTAAATTTATGGGAGCGATTACAAGTATCCATCCTATAATGCTTAGAAACTTCAAAATTAAAGGACAGCTTTGTCTTGCCGTCCTTGATTTTGGAGATATAGAGAAGCGCCCTTTAAAGGATAAAACAAAATATACACCTTTATCTAAATTTCCATCGAGCACTTTTGATTGCACTGTTGTGATGGATAAAGATGTTCACGCTGCTACTGCATTGAATGCATTAAAAGATGTGAAATTAAGAGAGTTAACCTCATCTAAAATAGTCGATGTCTTTCAATTAAGTGATTCTCAGAAGTCTATTACGATACGTTCTGTCTTTAGTGACCCAGAAAAAACCATTTCTGGAGATATTATAAAGACAGGTGAGCAATCTATTATAAAGACACTTGAGCAAGCTGGGTTTCCACTAAAACAATAAGCTATTGAAATATAAGGACTCTGCTAAATTATCAGTGTCTAGAAATGGGGGCTTTTGAAATCTTTTCAGATCTGCTCCAACACCTTTTATTTACTGTGTTTTTTTATAAAAAAAGTATTGACCTAATGAATTGGCAGCACTATATTCACCTCTCGCCCGCGTATCTTACATTTTCTTAAGTTTGAAACTTTAAGAACGGGCTTGCTCTTATAAAATTCGAATAATGATTAAAGTTTTTGGGGTTTCGACTCCAGAAAG
>CAYGUN010000328.1:0-2713 GCA_964353025.1 uncultured Bacteriovoracaceae bacterium | reverse complement strand
CTATATCACCGTTAGGATCTCCCACGATAATAGTATTTTTATCTTTGAATTTTCCAAAGCCATTAAAAACTTCAATTTTATTTTTCTTCATTAAGTAAGCAACGCCTTTAGAAATTCTCTCAGCGATTTGGTTGGCACGATTCACCGCTTGCGTTCCATCAAGAGAATCAAGAGTCACATTAATTCCCAGGTTTTTAAACTCAGCTATTTCATGAGCACTGTGAGCAGATTTTAATAAGGCCTTCGTTGGAATACAGCCTTTATTTAAGCAAACACCACCAAGATGTTGCCCCTCAACAATGGCCACATTTTTACCAAGCTGGCTCGCCCGAATAGCAGCTACGTAACCTCCAGGGCCTGCACCTAAAACGACAACATCAAACTTTTTACTCATATTCTTTCCTTTACGAAATCTAAGAGACATTTTTAACAAGAAAAACAAGTCTTTCCAAGTATTTATCAACACTTATTCTTAGTCAAAGACGGCCCTTCCCTAAGTGCTCATTTTCTTGCTATATTGACTCGCAGCTAAATAGATAAAGGTTATAATGAACTCTGAACTCACCTCAAAAGAAGTAAGTACGCTATTAAATTTTTTCCCTAACGGAATCGTGGCCTTTGATGTTGAAACAACCGGACTCTCCCCTTTGTCCGATAAAATTATTGAACTGGCCGCGGTAAAACTCTCCCCTGATAAAAAAGTGGAAACTTATAAGAGTTTTATTAATCCTGAGATAACAATCCCTCCCAAAACAATAGAAATCCATAATATTACCGATGCTATGGTTAAAGACGCTCTTTCTATTAAAGAAGAGCTTCCAAGCTTTATCACCTTCATTGATAAAATGCCTTTAATTGCTCACAATGCACAATTTGATATGGGCTTTCTGATTAAATGCTGCCATGGAGAAGAAATGTCTTTAGGGGAGCGCGAAGTTTTTGATTCATGCCTTATGGGCAGGGCTTCATTTAAAAAGCTAGAGAAAACTCCTGAAAACTATAAGCTTTCAACCCTGGCCGAATTTTTTAATATTCCCCTTAATCACCATCGGGCCTTGGATGATAGTATCGCCTGTCTAAGAATCTTTGCGAATTGCTTAGCACTTATTTCAGCTGAAAAAAGATGGGAGTTTACTAGAGGACGGGCCTTAATCTTTAATACCAAAACGATTAATAAACTTGAAAATATAAAGCTTAAAAAAGAGTGTGAGCTCTTGGTTGAAAAAATTCCGACCCAAGAGCACGTGAATATTACTTATAGCGGTGGTTCAATGGCCGGAAAACCCAGGCCCATTAGGCCAATTGGAATTATTCCTCTGCCTCATGGACTTATCCTCTATGCAGAATGCCTCTTATCAAATACACATAAATCATTTCATCTTAAGAAAATAAAGAAAGTTGAACTATTGGAGAAAAAAGATGCTGGCACTACTTAAGAAGATATTTATTATTTCTCTGCACCTCTTCTATCTAGCGTGGATTCTCTACATCCTTTATGAAGCGGGAACCCTCCCCACTGATAAACTGCTCTACCATTTTGTGGCCATGGCCTTTTATGGGGGAATTCTCATCCGAGGGACTGCTTTTACTGTTAAAAAAGATTATGAAAAAGCGGCCATAAGAAAACGATGACTCGGGACTTTGTTGAAACAAATTTTCCAACCCTCATACCAGAGGCCTTTTTATCACGAGTTAAGGCCAGTAGAGCTTTAACTAAGCAGTTTATCCCCACAGAAGTTGAAAATGACGTCCAAACTCAATTGCAGGGACTTCAAGATCCTATTGGGGATAAAAAATATCAGGTGACAAAAAACCTTATCCATAGGTACACGTCTCGTGCTCTTTTTATTCCAACTAATAAATGCCCCGTCCATTGCCGTTATTGTTTTAGAAGAAATGAACTTATGGATGATACTTTTGACTCAAAAGAGTTTGCAGCAAGCCTTACCTACTTAAGAGCCCACCCTGAAATCAACGAAGTGATTTTCACCGGAGGAGATCCTCTCATGCTTTCTGACTCAAAGATTGTGAAACTTTTGAAGGCCTTCTCTGAAATAAGCAGCATTAAATATATTCGCTTTCATACCAGAATGCCTATAACCAACCCAGGACGACTTACTGATAGCTTCACCACTATGTGGAAGAGCTTTGAGAGTGTTTTCTCTCGCATGACTTTTGTCCTTCACACCAATCATATTGATGAGTTTGATCAAAAAGTGAACCAGGCCCTAAAAAAATGGGGCCCTTTTCTCACCCAAAGCGTTCTTTTAAAAGATGTGAATAATTCCAAAGAAGAGCTCTTAAAACTCTTTGAACATATTATCTCCATTGGTGGAACTCCCTATTACCTGCATCACCCTGATAAAGTGGAAGGGGCCATGCATTTTTATCTTTCTCTCGAGGAAGGCAGAAAAATTTATGCGGCCCTAAGAGATGAGCTTCCTGGTTGGGCCATTCCTCATTATGTTCTAGATATTCCAGGAGGAGATGGAAAAACCTTGGCCTTTAATAGTGAGAGCTATGAATTTAGCGGCAGATTTATTAATAAGGATAGTTCTTACTCAGATTACACGCCGCCCCAACCACAGTAATTGACACCCAATCTTGAAGTAATTATGATGTGACTTCTTTGACCGCGGGAGTAGCACAGTGGTAGTGCGTCTGCTTGCCATGCAGAAGGTCGTGGGTTCGATCCCCATCTCCCGCTCCATTT
>CAYGUN010000327.1:0-2741 GCA_964353025.1 uncultured Bacteriovoracaceae bacterium | reverse complement strand
TTCTTTAGGGGCCTTCTTGAACATAAAATTGGGTTGGCTTATTCCATCCGAGCACGAATAAATTAAAAATAAAGATGTAAGTATCAGAAAAATCCATTTCATAAAAATATCCTTTTTTTGTTAACTGGTAAGATTTTAGACTATAAAGTCTTTCTTGAAAACTAACTAAGACTTCTTAGTTTCTCAATCAGCTCTTTATATAGCTCAGATTCACTCAAAAGCTCTTTGTGAGTGCCTTCTGCCATTTTTTTGCCCTGATCCAAAACGATAATCTTATCAGCGCCCATAATTGTCTCAATTCGATGGGCCACTATTATGGTTAAAGAATTTTTCTGAGTAAATAAAACCATTTTTCTTAGGGCCTCTTCCAGCTCAGAATCCATGCCAGAGGAAATTTCATCGAAAAGAACGATCGTTTTAGATAAAAAACAAGAACGCAGTGCTGAAATAAGCTGCTTTTGCCCCATGGATATTTCAGAAAGCTTTACTTGAGTATCAGGATTCACTCCCCAAGTTTTTAAATAAGGCAAGTAATCAATCATTAAATCCCAAAAACTATCAAACCCACTCTCCTCACCCATGGTGATATTAAATTTTAAATTATCACTAAAAATATGCGAATCTTGAGAAACTAGACTTATAAACTCTTTGTACTGAGCAAGCTCACTTGCCTTACCATTGTAATCTAAGCGCTCTCCGGAATCTCCAATGAGATTAATATGACAGTTCGGGGTTAAAATTTGAGTTGAGAGAATTTTAAGTAATGTGGATTTCCCACTTCCTGAAAGCCCCACTATTCCAACTAAGTGCCCTCTCGTTGCTTCGAAATTAATATCTTCGAGGTGAAACTTCTGATTGTCCTTCCCCCCTATATCGTACTCAAATAAGTCAATATTCACTTTGTATTTTTGAAAATTCATTTTTGTATGGTGACGCTCACCACTAGATGAAGGCCCTTTAGTTAGATCGGAGTTAAATTCATTCATTCGAATAATTCCAGTTCGTGCTCTTTGGATACTGGAAATTTTCGATGTAATCTCTTTTATGGGACCTATGGATCTTTGAATAAGCTCAATAATAGCTGCCAGGATGGCCACTTCTGTTATGTGAGAATAAGGAAAGATAATAACCAGTAAAGCAATTAGAATAGGAAAGAGAGATTCTGCGACGGAGTAATAGGAAGCATCCCAGACGTTGGCCTTTAGTTGCTTACTTAAAAAGTCATCAAAGGATTTTTCTGCTTTAATCTTCGAATAGTTAAAACTTGGAGTATAAAAAATTTGTCTAACCCCTCCGATGATATCCGCTAACGTTCGAGAAAGCATCCCTGTTGCCACTCTTACTTGCAAAAATACCCTAGCAATATAGCGACTTCCCCATAATAGAAAGGCACAAGCGGAGACTTCTGCAATAATGAGAAAAATACCAGATGTTGTATTTAAACTAATAAAACTAATTAAGCATGAAGTGATAAAAAAGATATCAATAAAAATACCAAACCCACCCATCGACACTAATTCACGAACTGATTCAGTATCAGAAATAATACGAGCGAGGACTTCCCCTAGAGGATATCTGTCTTTATTATTTTTTCCTGTTTCAATAACTTCATAACTATTTAGCCAATTGCCATAACAAAGAGAGCGAACATACTCCACTAGCTTTTGTACGTATTTCGTCACACTAATTTGGTAGATAATCCGGTTGAGATATTCCGCGGCAAAAAGAATAATAAGAAAATGAAAAGCCGAATCAAACTGTTCTTGATTTGTATAACTTTGGTAAAGGTTTGATATTGCCTTTGGTGTTAAAAACCCCAAGTAAGCTGATATCAACAAGCAAGTTAATACCAATAAAATAAGCGGTAAATACCGAGGTAAATATAAATACCTAGACCAGCTGTTGTTTTTCAAAATATAAACTCACCTTTGATTTTTGTTCGAGCAGTGCACTCACTTCGCCTCTTTCCACAATTCCCTTTTTATCTAAAAGATAGACCTCATCACAATAGCGCACGCTTGATATGCGATGGCTGGTCATAACAAGTGTTTTATTTGTGAAAAAACCTCTCTCTTTAAGAGCATTGACTATTTTCTTTTCAAGAATAAAATCAACCGAGGAAAATGGGTCATCCCATAGTAAGACTTCAGTATGACTTAGCAAACTACGCATCAAAACAATTCTTTTGGCCTGCCCGCCTGATACTTTTTTTCCATTTTCTCCCAGCTCTAAATCAAGAACTTCCTGCTTACTCTTACCAAGGTGTTCTAACTCGAAAACTTTAATTAAATCCCAAACCTTCTCTTCAAGCTGCGCATCTCTATTTTGACCTAAAATAATATTATTAATGAGGTTATCATTAAAAAGATAAGGCTCCTGAGCAACTAAGGAGAAAGAAGTATTCGCTGCTTTATATTGATCTGCTAACTCTTTTAGAAGATAAGATTTACCTACCCCTGTCTCTCCACAAAAGACTGTCCACTTTTTATCTGAAACACCTAAAGAAATATCTCCATCCCAAAAAGGTATCGTTTCACTTACTTGTTTAAGTTCTGGTACTAAAAGCTGGTTAAACTCTTTAATCCTCTTCCAACCAGCTAAAGCGCTAGTAATGACAACTCCAATCCAAGAAAGAAAGCCAATGGGCTCTGCAATAAGAAAAAGAAAGCCTGAGAAAAAAATGAGAGATGGTGCACCAAGGTTTTGTGATTTAATAATATAAGCTCCCCACAAAAGTGAAG
>CAYGUN010000326.1:0-2750 GCA_964353025.1 uncultured Bacteriovoracaceae bacterium | reverse complement strand
CTCACAATCTTCAATATCTGCGATGGCCGTAACCAGTAACGTAGGAGGAACACTGATTTTAATAGAATCACTATTTTCATCCACCCCATGAAAATCATTTTTCATAGAATCTTTTCCACTAACAAAGGGCATTCCATAAACAAGGGCGGTATCATAGAGCCCCTCGCAACAGCGAATCAGTTGAGCTAATTTGTGTGGGCCATCAGGATTTTTTCCAGACTCAATAGGATCTGGCCAACAAAAATTATCAACCAGGGCAGCTTTATTTACATCGCCCCCATTGGCCACAAAATTCCTAACAGCTTCATCAATTGCATATTGGGCCATTAAATAAGTATCCTGATGAGAAATTTGAGGGCAAATCCCACAGGAAATAGCAAGTGCTCGCTTTTCTTCTCCTCCATGAGGCCCCATCCAAATAACTCCCGCATTATTGGGGCCAGAGGTAGATTTACCTGTAAAGGGTTTAACAATAGTCGCGGCCTGAACTTCATGATCATATTGCCTTACCCATTTCTCTTTTGATTTAATATTCGGGCGTGCCAAAATTTCAGGCAGAGAAGCCTTAAGAGAGTCCTGGGACTCACTAAAGTTTTTAGCTTCTAACTCTTGATGCCAATATTCTCTTTTTCTAGGACCGCTCCAATGAGCTTTTAATTGCATTGGAATAAGTGACTCATGAAGAAAATTTAAATTCAAACACCCCACAAGTTCATCTTCATAATAAATCTCTAAATCCCCAGAGTTCGTAAATTCACCGAGAACTGCTGCTTGCACTCCCCTTTTGCGACAAAGAGTGAGAAATTCATCTAACTTATCGCTCGCAACTGATAAACTCATTCTTTCTTGGGATTCACTAATCATAATTTCGTAAGGAGCGAGGCCCGGATATTTCATTGGTGACTGGGCCAAGTCGATTTTGGCCCCATCTGAAACTTGTGCCATTTCTCCCACACTGGAGCTAATTCCACCCGCGCCATTATCTGTTAGACTAGTAAAAAGCTCCTTATCTCTGGCTTCCATTAAAAAGTCTGAGACTCTTTTTTGAGTAATAGGATCTCCAATTTGGACAACTGTTGCAGGGGCCCCTTCAGTTAGCTCCATTGAACTAAAAGTCGCCCCATGTATTCCATCTTTTCCAACCGAACCACCAATAACGACAATGGCATCTCCTGCCTTTTGTCTTTTTTCAAATGTGTTTAAACCTGAGTTTAATTTTTGTGGCATAACTCCCACCGTTCCAACATAGACCAGTGGCTTTCCCGCATAATCATCATCAAAAACAATGGCCCCATTTACAGTTGGAATTCCACTTTTATTCCCTCCGTCTTCAACCCCTTTATGAACACCTTTTAAAACACGAGAAGGGTGAAGTAACTTAGAAGGAAGTGGTTTTTTGACTCTGCTAGTGAGTATCTCGTCTGCAAAACAAAAAACATCCATATTGGCAATCGGACGAGACCCTTGGCCACAACCAAGAATATCTCGATTCACTCCTAAAATTCCTGTTAAGGCCCCACCATATGGGTCAAGCGCTGAAGGTGAATTATGAGTTTCAACCTTAACACACACATCAATATTTTTATCAAAACGAACAATCCCTGCATTATCTGAAAAAACAGAGATGAGCCAATCTAGGCTTCTTTTTTCTTTCACATCCTTGGTGGCCTTTTTAATATAATCTTTAAAAAGACTTTCAATCTTTTTATTACCGAGTTTTTTGTAATCTCCAATGTTCTCTTCCGAATATTCAATATGAGAGGAAAATATCTTATGCTTACAATGCTCACTCCAAGACTGGGCCAAGACTTCCATTTCAACGTCAGTTGGTATCTCTGGCAGGCCACGCTCTTTTCTGCTTTTCTTCACCTCATTAGAGTTATAATAAGTTTGAATATGCTTCATCTCTTCAAGGCTTAGGGCCCAAGTATTTTCAAGACTTAACCTTTCAAGCTCATTATCTGAAATATTAAGTGAGTAGGTTTTAATTTTCTGTTTTTTAAGCTTCACTTCAGGGAATTGATATTTTTCAAATCTATCTTTCTTCAGAAAACTCTCTTTGGAGTAAATTTTTGAATATTCCAGTAATGGATTTGAAAGAAGTTTGCAGGTTAATATTTCAAGCTCTTTTTTATTAAGTTCACCCTTGATAAGGAAAATTCTCCCCGATGCAACTTGAAACTTTTCTTTTACTTCATCAATAAGATTAAAAGCATCCATACAAGCACGGGCCGAATTATCAGTAACTCCAGGTAAGAATGAAACTTCTATGGCGTAATCAAAGTCGATACTTTCATAGGATTGAGTATCTAAATCAATAACTCTTTCTAATACTTCATCACTTAGAACTTCTTTTAAATATTGCTCATTCTCTTGGCTTAAGTCGTTTGAAACCACCCAATACAAACTTAAAGACTCAATATTTGAAACATTCAGCTTTAAATGTTTTTGTGCTGTTTCAACCAAGTGAGGAGTATTTGTTCTCTCATAAGGAAGCAGTTCTAATCTTTTAAATTTTTCCATGAGCAATCCGTTCTAGTATTTGTTGATAAAGTTTATGTTCAATAGCAAGGCCACGGGCCTTAAAGTCTTCTAGCGTATCATTTGGAAGTTTAGGGAAAGACTCTTGAACAATATGCCTCCCTGTATCCACTCCTTCATCAACATAGTGAATAGTAATGGCCGAAGAATCAGCATTTGACTCAAAGGAGTTTTCATAAGCATTAAGTCCAGGAAACTCAGGAAGTTTA
>CAYGUN010000325.1:0-2760 GCA_964353025.1 uncultured Bacteriovoracaceae bacterium | reverse complement strand
TCGCGTCCAGCGGATCTTCCATCAGCCAAGTGGAGCATATTGAGGAAGTGTACCGTGAAGTCTTTAGCTTTAGTTATGGCTCGTTTGAGATTGATTATTAATCAGGCCTTCTTAACATTAAAAACAAGAGTTCCGTTTAAATAGGCCTTAGAGACTTTAGCTCTGGAGTTGAGAATTTCAGGGACGTCAAATGAGCTAGTAATCGTTTCTATTTTTTTCGATACATTTGTAAAATCATTATCTTCTAGTGTTTCATCAAACCTTCTATCTAAAGAGATCCGAACTAATCTATCTTTAGTCATAATATTCACGCTTTCTTTTTCATGAGGCGGAACTTTCACCATAATATCATATGAGTCACCGAGGTCTGTATAAGTAGGGTAGAGCTTATTGGCACTGTAGAACTCATCGCCTGCTTTTGCCATGACATTGTTTTTCTCACGGGCCAGCATATTTTTTCCATCATGGATAAGCTCTTTAGTTCGAAAGTCAAGATTGTTCACTAATTGAGTCTGATCTTTTAAAATACCTTGATAGTCCTTTTCAAATTCTTTTTGTAAACCTTGTTTCTTGTTTTGTTGATCAACCATGATTTTTTCCATTTCATTCTTGAAACGGTTTTGCATAATTTCAAGCTTATTTAGATGGGACTGACTTTCTGTTCTTAATTGCATGAGTTGTTGGTCTCTTTGCTTCATCAGCGCTTTTTGAAACTTTACTTCTCTATCTGCTTGTATTTTTTCAAATCCCTTCTTTAATTCTTCATATTCATGTTGATGATTTTGGCGAGTTTGGGCGACACCTTGCTTATGTTCAATAATATTCTGTCTTTCCTTACTCGCTTGTTCGGTATTAAAAGACTTCATCTCCTGTTCAAACTTGCTGTTTTGCTCTCTTATATTTTCATTGAAATCTAAGTTTTTTTGTTGGGACTGAATGGTATACTTTTGTTCTTTTCTCGCAATATCGGCTTGGGCCCTCTCTTTTATATCCTTAATCTCTTTATCAGTGAGTTCTTTGGTTTCAATAACTTTATCTTGTAGTCTAGCGAGGACTTTATCAGTCCTTTCTAATTCACCAAAAACATTTTGTTCATTTTTTTCCTTAATCATCCTAAGCCGATCGAGATGTTCATGATCTTCATTAGCGACTCTTGCTTTGTGTTGCTCTTTTAAAGCTTCAATTTGTTTTTTCTGTTGCTCGTTAATTTTTTGTAAACTGTCTTTATGTTTAATAAACTGTTTATGAATATCGTTCTTATTGGGCCCTTCTACTTTACTCATTTTTCACTTCCGAAAGTTTAGCATAGGGGCTGGGACAAAATTCTTTACGTCCTGTATGCCCTGGACAAACCCAAGTTCTTAATAGGTCAAGCTTAATGACATCGCCACCGTGATAGGTCTTATAGGCAACAGGGTTAAGGGTTGAAAGTATTTCGTAGGTGATTTCTTTTTCTTGATAGGTATCTTTATTTTGAATTAAGTACTGATAAACACGATACTCTGCCTGCGCGGAGGAAATAAGCAGGATTAAAAGGTATAAACTTATAAAATATTTCATATCATTGAAGACTTGTTGTTTTCCTATCTAAGAGTTTGTTTTCAACGACTCTTAGAAATGATTGGATAAATTTATCTCGTTTTTCTTCTGCCATCATTCCAATGGCCATTTTCTTTCTTTCATAATTTCTATGGCAAGACAGCTGTTCCAAAGTTCCTTTCACCTCTTTTCTTGCAAGAGATAAGGAAACAGGTTTTTCATTTCTTTTAATTGAGTCCATGATCCAACTTGGGTAAAACAATGGGTAATGTCCGTTTGCTCCAAGTTCTAATAAAAATTCTGATTCACCAACAGGGCCTGATCTATTGGATGAACTTGTCGCATTTAATTGAGTGATTTGGTTTGTATTTTTCGCTTTATCTGACATGGATATAACCCCTTTTAACCATGGTAGTATAGGTAGAGGTTTGAGGGCAGCGGGTAGCAATTTCCCGGGTGGTGTATTTGACTTGGAATTGAGGCCAACAAATGTTTTAATGGAGAAAGGACAAGTAAACCAGGAAGGTTTTATGAAAAATTGGATACTTTTAGTCGGTTTTATTCTCTTAACAAAGTCTGCCTTTGCTTTAGTGGAATATGACGATGAGTACGTACAGGATGAAGTCCAAAGTAGCGCCTCTTCACCACGCAGAATTTCTAAAGCAAGAGCACAGAAACCTGACAAAGGAAGTTCTGGCAAATTCTTTAAGGCCATTCAACTTGGTGCCAATTATGACTCGGTAGGAATGGATTTAAATTCTCAGACATCAAGCGAGGCCACAACTGATGAAATTCAAAAATATAATATTGGTCTGACTATTTTAACCTCTTATGATATTTATTTAGATGTCTCTTACTGGCAGGCCAAATCCCAGAACACTACATCAAATACTGAGCTTAATAAGGAAGGAAATCCCAAGTACCGACTTGGTTTTAACTGGTTTCAATCTGGTGGGAAAAATCCTATTCAAGCAGATCTTTATATTGGGTATGTTCAGGGAAAAAAGAATTCCATCTTTGCAAGTTCTCGAAATGATAAAATAGTGGGAGTTGAGACATCCAAGAAATTTTCTCACGTTGTTTTTGGAGTAGGTGCCGAATATAGGTCAACTGGTAGAGCACAAGATGAGGATGAGTATAGCATTGGAGATATTACCAGGTTAAGTGCTGGTCTTGGTTGGCTAGTCTCTAATGATATCAAATTTACTTTTGAAGGTAGTG
>CAYGUN010000324.1:0-2777 GCA_964353025.1 uncultured Bacteriovoracaceae bacterium | reverse complement strand
TTTATTTGCCTTAGAAGAAAAAGGATTGAATAATGTAGCTGAGAGTTGGGAACAAATATCGCACACACCTATTGAAGTTCCTTTAACAGAAGCACGAAATTTAATAGGTTTTCGAAATAAAAATGTTCCACGTGGAACAAATTCGAACGCAAAATTAACCAAACTCTCTTTATTAATGTAATTTCAATAACTTAGACTAGTTTAAGGTTTAGGAGTGTTAATGGCCAAAATTATCGCAATCGCAAATCAAAAAGGTGGAGTTGGTAAAACAACTACGTCTATTAATCTGGGAGCATGTCTAGCAGTAGCTGAGAAAAAGACTCTGATAATTGATTTTGATCCCCAGGGTAATGCTAGTGTGGGGCTTGGGTTAGATAAAGAAAGCTTTGCAGATAATAATATCTATCATGCATTAATCGGTGAAGAAGAGCTTTCAAAATGTATTTATCAAACCGAGCTTCCTCTTCTGCATATTGCGCCTTCTGATAATAATTTGATTGGTGCAGAGATTGAGTTAGTGAGTGCTTTTGCTCGTGAATCAAAACTAAAAAGTGCGCTAGAGACAATTGAAAAAAATTACGATTATATTATTATAGATTGCGCACCTTCCTTGGGTCTTTTGACAGTAAATTCATTGAATGCAGCAACTCACTATATTGTTCCTATGCAAACAGAATATTTTGCTATGGAAGGTCTTTCACAATTAATTAACACAATTAAATTAATTAAAGGTTCTTTGAATCCAAGAATAGAGTTGTTAGGAATTCTATTAACAATGTTTGATAGTAGAAATAATCTTTCTAAGCAAGTTGCAAGTGAAGTTCATAAGCATTTTGGAGATAAGGTTTTTGAATCTCTTATTCCTAGAAATGTAAAACTTTCTGAGTGTCCAAGTTTTGGTAAACCGATTATTTTATATGATATTAACTCGAAGGGTAGTGAAGCTTATTTATCTTTAGCAAGAGAGGTTATTCAAAACCTTGAGGGCCATAAGGAAACAGAACAAGTTGATATGCTGGTCGCTAAATCATCAACCTCAATTCCAAAGTTTGAAGACTTTGCTAATTATTAAGGATTAAAGTAATGGAAACTCAAAAAACAAAATCTCCAAATAAGAAAAATTCTCTCGGTAGAGGAATGGCTGCATTGCTAAACTCGAATGTGGGCTCTAGAGTATCTGACCTAAATACTACGGCAGAAAAGCCTGACTTAGCTTCTGGTCCTATAGAACCAAATATCGTTAAAGAAGTGGGGATTCATTTAGTTGCGGCTAACAAGAATCAGCCCAGAAAAATATTTAAAGAGAGTGAAATTAAAGAGTTAAGTGAATCAATTGCTGAAAATGGTCTTATTCAGCCAATAGTTGTCCAAGAAACTCAGGGTGGCTACGAGCTTATAGCTGGTGAGAGAAGGTTAAGGGCTAGTAAGCTAGCTGGATTAAAGAGAATTCCTGTTATTGTGAAAAGAACAACGAAAAAAGATTCTCTTGTTATGGCCATTATAGAAAATGTTCAAAGATCGGATCTTAACTGTGTTGAAGAAGCACTGGCATATTACCAATTAATGGAAGAGTTCAGCTTAACCCAAGAAGAGGTGGCCAAAAAAATTGGGAAGCAAAGATCAACCATTGCAAATTTTCTAAGAATTTTAAAACTTCCAAGAGAAGTTATTGCATTGCTTCAAAAAGAAATACTCTCTTTCGGTCATGCCAAGGTATTGTCTGGTATCAAAGAAAGAGAACAATTAATTAGAGTGGCCAACACTGCGGCCACAGAAGGTCTTTCAGTTAGAGAGACAGAGAAACTAGCAAATTCAAAATTCAAAAATAATAAAGAGCAATCGAATCCATTTTTTGATGAAAACCTTTCTGGTTTAAAAGATAAATTAGAAAAACAAACAGGCTATCATTTTGATATTAACTCAAAGAAAAATGGTGCGGGGCAAATTAAGATTAAATTTAACAATGAAGCAGAATTTAATGATATTTTTGAATTTCTTATGAGATAATTTTCACCACAGCAAGGTGAGAAATGTTAGATAAATCAGGTGAAATTTGTGCAGTAATTGAAGAAGGTTGTCGTTTCGAAGGCAATCTCTCTTTTAGTGGAATCGTAAGAATTGCAGGACAAATTAGTGGCAGTGTCTTTTCAAATGACACCCTTATTATTTCCGAAGGCGCTCTGGTAAACGCTGATATTAATGCAAATGTGATTTTAATTTCTGGAACAGTGAAAGGAAATCTTAAAGCAACAAGTCGCGTTGAGATAAGAAAACCTGCAAGATTTGAGGGAACAATCACAGCACCAAGCTTAATCGTTGAAGAAGGCGTTATATTCCATGGCGTCACAAAAATGAAAGAAAAAAATAACTAGTCTATTTACTTTAACTCTTATATAAAACCCTCTGAAAATACATCGATTATTTTGCGTAAGTAGAGGATATTAATGGACACTGTTACAGCAATATTCACCCAATTAGGGGCTGATTCATCTATTATTCATCAATTTGTAGTTGTTGTTGCTTTATTTGTTTTAGCAAAACTTCTTTTCTTAAATAAACTACAAACGATTTTGGAAACAAGAGAAGAGAAAACAATAAAGCTTGAGGATTCAGCTAGTGATATGTTTGAGAAAGTAACTGAATTAGAAAATGAGTACAAAGAAAAACTAAACTTAGCACATGAGAAAACTCAAGAAGCTTTCTCTAATGAAAAATCTCTTTTCTTAAAAGAGAAAAGTTTACTTGTTAAAAAAGCAGAAGAAGAAGTTCAAAGCAAA
>CAYGUN010000323.1:0-2780 GCA_964353025.1 uncultured Bacteriovoracaceae bacterium | reverse complement strand
GTAATAAAGGTCAGTTTATTAAATACCTCCAAGAAACTAAGAATTACTTGAATACAACGAGAGATTTTATTAAAAGTGGAAAACAAGCAGAGTCAGGCGAGATGAAAGAAGATATTTTATTCAGAGGGATGCATACATTAAAGGGAAATTCTGGTCTGTTTGCTATGGTCGAAGCTCAACATTATGCTCATGAAGTAGAAGGCTTCATAACTGATATCAAAAATACGCCAGAACCACAAAAGCCACCTAAGTATGAAGCCTTGGTTGAGATGTATGATAAAATGGAGAGTATTTTTGAATCATTTGTAGAAAATAATAAAAAAATTATAGGTGTTAAATCTTGGAATAATTTCTCAAAAGGGCTTGAAGTACCAGTTCAAAACCTTCAAGGGTTTTACGAAAAAATGAAAAAGCATAATGTTCACAATGAACTTTTGGATGATTTTGTTGACTCAATTTACTCTGAACCTGCTTCCAAATTCTTGGCCCAATATGTAGATTTGACAGAAGAAGTCTCATTAAAGCTTGGTAAACAAGTCAATCCACTTGAAATCCATGGAGGTGACTTACGTTTGAATGGGAAAATATATGATGAACTTTTTTCTACTCTCGTTCATGCTGTTAGAAATGCTATTGACCATGGGATTGAAGCACCTCATGTAAGAGAAGAAAGAGGGAAACCTAAGGCCGGAACAATTCAGTTTTTTGTAGAAAGAATACAATCAGATTCAGGCTCAATGTTGCAAATCATGATGAAAGATGATGGAGGAGGAGTAAACCCTGCCATTATTCGTAAAAAAATGATTGAAAATGGACATGAAGATAAAGTTAAGAACATGAATGACCAAGAAGTGATTCAAATGATTTTCTCTGCAGGGTTTTCAACTAATACCGAAGTGACGGATATTTCAGGTCGCGGAGTTGGTATGGATGCCATCATGAATGTATGTAAAGATTTAGGCGGAACAATTTGGGTTGAATCTGAAGTAGAGAAAGGGACTCGATTTATTATTCAAGTCCCATTCAGAAGGCAATAATTCGTATGATTAAAAAATATTTTTAAATTTATCGATTAGGGCGTATTGAGCTTTCACGGCCTTTGCATCAGAGAGCATTAATCGAGGCATAAGTAAGTCCTTTTTTATTAGTTTTCTTTCGCAAACCAATTTTAAGGATTTACTTTCTTTTTTGCATACGGCCCTGCTCCAAAACCTCAACACGTCCTAGGACTTTGCTTTTAAGATTAACTCTGCAATTTCGACCTCAAGCTCTGGAGTTGTTACTTCAGCGAAATCTTCAGTTTTATCTACTTTCGAGTTGTTAATTTCTTCAACTAATGCCATAAGTTTCGCTTTCTCAATTTTGTCACAACCTAAAAGGCTTGGATTGATTTGGGAAAGTTTAATCTCTAACTCATCAACCCCGAAACCAATCACAGCTCTTCTGGCAAGATCAAGATACATTAAGACTGAACCTGTAGCTAAAAGTCCACGCTTAGTAATGAGTCCTCTTAATTGTTTGCCCTTTGGGGTGGCCATAAGTGTTTTATTTGAAAGGAATTCTCTTTTAGATTTCATAAAATCATTTTTAGCATTTTCAAAATCAGCTTTTACTTTCTCTGATAATGCTAGTCTTTCATCAAATTTCGTTTTTAATTCTGCTAGTTTTTTTTCCGCAGGAGCAAGAGTTTCTTCTTTAAAGATTTTAGCTTCATTCGGCCTTGGCTCTTGAGGAAGCAAATATGTATCCAATATTAGTCCAGAAGCTACCTTTCGTTTCGACCATCCTTCTGCTAAGTCTCTATAAGCAGCATTTAACTTTTGTACTCGAGCTTTTTGTTTAAGGTAATCAGCAATGACTTCATCATAGTGATTAACTTCTAGAGTGTGTACGTAAGTATCAAGATAGTTTTTATTATAAGCTTCTTTAGCAGCAAGGTAATTATTGGTTTTTTCTGGCAAAATATCTTTCCAAGTTTCAAGAATTGCCTTATTTGCTCGTGCTGCGAGTATGTTTGAAGTAGCTCCTAAAGCCACATCTACAGCAGCTCCTCTCCAACCATTTGCAAAGCTTGAGATGTATTTCTTACTAGGGTCAATATCCTCATATTGAGCAAAAGAAATAAATGTCATAAAAGTCAAAATTAAAGTGATTTTCATTGTATGTCTCCTTATTAAATTAATTAATGTCAAGTTATTGCAAGACAAATGCCATCTCAAACTGCTGTCTTTTGCTCAGGGGCTCTCGGCTTTTCTTTAATATTTCTGGTCGGTTAAGTCATTAAAGCTTAGATAATTTTGTACTCCCACAAGATTCTTTTTCTTATGATTTGTGACTGTTGATAATTTAATAGACACTTTTTCGAACTTTCAATGGGTTAGGGTTTAACTTCAATAATTACTGAATTTTAACAGGCATTTTGCTCTTTTTCTAAAAATGTTGCAAATCTCTACTTGTGCTAAATGCCAAATATAGCTTTCAACCCTAGCTCTGAATTATCAAAGCCAAAAGGCTCTATTGTCAAGATTTGTACGAGTAGCTGCTAATCTTTTGGGCCATTTGTTTATGAAGCAAAACACGAGAAAAATCTTCTAAATGGGATGGAGGTGTTAGATTTTGAGTTTTGTTGTTGATCATTTTACTACAACAGATAAAAGCATTCTTCTATCAGGAGTACTAACTATTTATTATGCTTATCCCAACAAAAAACAATTTTTTCTGCAAGGCTTTGCTTTGTCCAAGGTTTAAGTAGATAGTTAGATGCTCCCAACTGAACACTT
>CAYGUN010000322.1:0-2780 GCA_964353025.1 uncultured Bacteriovoracaceae bacterium | reverse complement strand
TTGCCTTTATTCTTCACTTAGTATTACTATAAATATGTGAGATTTTTGACCGATATATATTAAGAACTAATCAAACGGTGCTAAACGATGATAAATAAAGCCATACTATTCTTCTTTGCTACTCTTTCTTGCTTAACTTATGCAGAAGAATTTCTTCCTACTAATATTGTGAAGCTTGACCAGAAATTTTCTCACCACACGATTGTAGTTGAGAAATCAACTCACTCATTATTTCTATTCAAAAACAATGAAGGAACACCAACACTTATTAAAAAATATCAAATTGCCACAGGAAAGTTTGCGGGAAATAAATCTGTCGAAGGTGATAAGAAAACGCCTGAAGGGATATACACTTTTGGCTCTTTCTTGTCTGATACAAAACTCAATGAAATGTATGGACAAGAGCAAGGCAAAATCTATGGAGCAGGGGCCTTTACCACCAACTACCCTAACACCATAGATCGCAGAAAGGGAAAAACCGGTGGTGGAATTTGGCTTCACTCAACTGATGATAATTCAAGAATTGAAAAAGGCCTGGACTCCAAAGGCTGTGTGGTTGTTATCGATCAAGATTTAAAAGATATTTCTCAATTTATTGATTTGGATAACACATCAATGGTTATTGTTGAGAACCTGACTTATTTAAACAGCCAATCATGGAAAAAAGTAAGAGATGAGTTGGTATCTGTAGTTGAAACTTGGCAGGACGCTTGGTCCACTAAGGATTTTGACCGTTATATTACCTCTTATGACCCTGAAAGATTTTTTGATAGCAGCAAAGGTAATTACCAATCTTTTAAAGCTTATAAAAAAGCTGTCTTTTCAAGACAAGATAATCCTTTGATAAAATTTACAAACGTCTCTATATTAATGCACAAGGACTACGCCGTTGTGAATATGGAACAAGACTATAAATCACCTGTTATAGATGATTTGGGCAAGAAAACCCTTTATCTGCAAAAAAATGCTGACTATGAGTGGAAAATTGTCTCGGAGCAATGGGAGAAGCTAGATAAAGAATCTAGAAATATTGCCTTTGTTCCTGCAATGAGATTCTTTAAGAATTGAGAAAATAAAGCTATAATTTCTCAATGATTCAAAAAACAACAGATGAAATCACATTAATTATCTATGATTCGCCTTCTCCCCCGAGATGCTTGAAAATCAATAAAAAGATCCTCAAATTTATTTTGGGCCTCGCTAGCATTCTTTTTATGCTTACGGCCCTCTCTGCAATTTTTATTGCTCCTTATATTAAGACTCTCAAAAATCAATTTAAAGACTCACCAGAGACAGTGGACAAGCTGGAGCGACTGGAACAAGAAGTTATTGTCCTTAAGGGACAGAACCTTAACTTGGCCAAAATGAATGAATCTTTCAAAGCGCAAGAAAATAAGGGCAACAAAGAAGAGAGCACAGTCGCTGCCCCAGTAGCTGTATCGACGAAGATTCCAGAGCAGCCTAAAAAAATTATACCTAAGCCTGAAAACTTGCTTTCCTTTTTCAAAATGCCACCAGGGTTTCAGAACCTCATCAGTGACAATATGGCGAAAATTCAAAGGGTTAATTTTCGGTTGAAAAAAGATCATACTGTTTTCAGATTTAATCTAGCGAATGGAAAGCAACTTAATAAACTGAGAGGATATATATTTGTGGCCCAATTCTCAGGGGAGCAAATGAAAATGTATCCTAATATTGATACCACTCAGAAAGATCTTTCTATCAAATATGACATCGGTGAAAGTTTTACTGTTTCAAGATTTAGGCCCACCATTGCTATGTTTGATAAACCTGCTGATAATCAGAAATTATTCTATAAAATTCTCGTTTTTTCTCGAACAGGTGACCTACTTATAGAAGAAGTTCATGGACCTTTTAATTTGGAGTAAAAATTGGAATTCAATGAGTTTAGAAACTTAAAGTTCAATGTATTCGGAGATCGCTCACACTTTAAAGGTGAGATGGAACTTAAGGGGGATGTGACCATTGCCTCGAAAGTTGAAGGTACCATTAATGCAGAAGATGAAACTCTTATTACCATAGAGAGAAGTGCCAAGGTTAAGGGAATTCTTAATGGGCATGATATTGAAATATTTGGAACCTTTGATGGAGAACTAAACGCCAAGGGCAGATTGATTATTCGTTCCTCTGCTAAAGTTAAGGGAAATATCCAGGCTGAAAAACTTTGTATTTATCCAGGTGCTATTTTGGATATGGAAGCTCATACAAAAGAATAATTTATAAAAACTTCTTATAATCAATTAACTTCATCTCTTTGATTTCTTTCTTAATTTTATTGTAAGTAGACTTTGGGCCAACAATGGTGATGGTTTGCTCATCCCAAGCAAAAGTTTCGCCAATCATCTGGGCCACATCTTTATTGGAATAAAGTGAAATTTTACTGGCAAAGTTTTTCAAGTCACTTATCTTTCTTCCTTTGTGCAGCTCATGAATAATTTTTCGTAATAATTCTTCTTTACTATCTAAAGACAAGAGAAAGCTTCCTTTGAGGTAATCTTTGGTTTTAGTTAAATGATTTTCAAGAAACTCAGGGGCAGAAGCTGCAGTAATATTCTTTTTAATAATATCCAAAAGTTCTACCAAATTCTCATTAGACGTTGCTGTTCTAATCATAGAACGCCCATAAGTATTTTGGTTCACACTGGTTGCGCTAAGAGAATAAACGAGCCCTTTTTTTGTTCTCAGCTCTTCCATTAACAAAGAGGTAAATCCTCCACCTAGTAAATAACTAGATAGAGTCATGAGTTCATCTTTATTAA
>CAYGUN010000321.1:0-2783 GCA_964353025.1 uncultured Bacteriovoracaceae bacterium | reverse complement strand
CTATTATTTCTACCGCACTAATTGATACTGGTTCAAGAATGGATGAAGTTATTTTTGAAGAATTCAAAGGTACTGGTAATTCTGAAATTCAACTAGACAGAAAACTTATGGAAAAAAGAATTTTTCCATGTCTAGATATAAACAAGTCATCAACGAGAAAAGAAGACCTTCTGATGAAGCCAATTGATCTTCAAAGAATCTTTCTTTTAAGACGTGTTCTCCATCCAATGAATACAATTGACTCAATGGAGTTTGTCTTAGATAAAATTAAAAATGCAAAAACCAATGATGGTTTTTTAGAGTCAATGAACGGATAATCAATGATAAAGAAGATACTATTCTTCCTTCAAAAACAATATACTTCAATTGGCGGGCAAGCTGTTATTGAAGGTGTGATGATGAGATCACCTCATTCATTTGTCGTGGCCGTAAGAAAGCCTGATGGCAAAATACGTCTGCGCAGAGATCAATGGTTTGGTCTTAGTCAAAAGCTTAATGTTTTTAAAAAGCCTTTTCTTCGAGGTGTTCTTGTTCTGGTTGAAACCATGGCAAACGGTATTATTTCTCTTAACTACTCAGCCAATATTGCAATGGAAGATGAGTTAAGACAAAAAGGACTTAAGAAAGGGAAAACTGAAGAGCAAATTGATAGCGAGTTAAAGAAAAAAGAAGAAGTGAACTTTTCGACTTTTTTAACCATTGGTTCTTCTTTTATCTTTGGAATAGCTCTTTTTGTTTTTTTACCCCATACTATTACGGCATATTTATCAGAAACCTTCCAATTAAAGTGGGAGCTTGATAGCTTTGAATTTCATTTTGTTGATGGTTTGATTAAAGGAATTATTTTTCTTAAGTATATTTATTTAATTGGTTTTATCCCTGATATTAGAAGAGTTTTTCAATACCACGGGGCCGAACATAAATCGATTTCAACTTTTGAAGCAGGTGAAGAGCTTATTGTGGAAAACGCGAAAAAATACACAACCCTTCACCCTCGTTGTGGGACTTCGTTTGTCTTCTTTTTACTGTTTATTTCAATCATTTTCTTTTCTGCCATTTTTACTTTCATACCTATTGATCAATCTTTACCTATGGTTTTAAGACATGTGGTCGCGATTGTTTTTAAAATAATGCTTATGTTTCCTATTGCGGGAGTTTCTTACGAAGTCATTAAGCTTGCGGGAAAATACTCATCCAACCCGGTATCAAGGCTTATTAGCTATCCAGGTATGATGTTACAGAAGTTAACCACCAGAGAGCCTGATGACAAACAATTAGAAGTTGCATTGGCTTCGATTAAAGCGGCCCTTTTTTTAGAGAAAAGCTATGATTTAAAAGCAGCTGATAAAAAAATAGTTTCTTTAGATGAAGTTGATATAAACTCGCTCTATGATATTGAAGATACGAATGCGAGTTTAAATGAGTTTTTGGAATAAATTGTGTTTGATAAGTTAGAAGAAGTCGTAAAACGCTTCGAAATCATAAATGAACGACTCTCTGACCCTACCATCTTTGATAGGCAGAAAGAGTATCAAGAGCTCACCAAAGAGCGTGGTTCACTTGAAGAAATCGTCTCTACTTACCTTGAGTTAAAATCAGTTAAAGAGCAACTCTCTCAGGCCAAAGACATGGTGATGAATGAGTCTGATGCAGAGCTTATCGAAATGGCCAAAGAAGAAATTCCTGATCATGAAGCAGCTGTTGAAACTTTAAGTGAACAGCTTCGTTTGTTGTTACTTCCAAAAGATCCTCTGGATGATAAAAACTGCATGGTTGAAATACGTGCTGGTGCTGGAGGAGATGAAGCGTCGATTTTTGTTCGTGATGTTTGGAGAATGTATCAAAACTATTTCAAACAATATGGATTTGCTGCGACCCTTGAGTCTGTTAGTGAAGGTGATGAAGGCGTTAAAGAAGTTATTATGAATGTGACGGGAGAAAAAGTTTACTCTCGCATGAAATATGAATCAGGTGTTCACCGAGTGCAAAGGGTTCCTAAAACTGAGTCTCAGGGCCGTGTTCATACATCAACGATTACTGTGGCAATTATGCCAGAAGCTGATGAAGTGGAATTTGAACTAGATATGACTGAGGTGCGAATCGATGTTTACCGCTCTGGTGGAAAAGGCGGGCAGTCAGTTAACACCACAGATTCCGCCGTTCGTGTTACCCATATCCCTTCAGGATTACAAGTTGCCATTCAGGATGAAAAATCTCAGCATAAAAATAAAGATAAGGCCTTAAAGATACTTAGAACGAGAATCTATGACAGAATGGTTAATGAGGCCCATGAAATAGAAGCGGCCAAAAGGAAAGGGCTTGTGGGAAAAGGGGATCGTTCAGAGAGAATTAGAACTTATAATTTTCCCCAAGGAAGATTAACAGACCACCGTATAGGCTTAACTTTATACAGTTTAGATAAAATCATCGAAGGGGACTTGGACCCTGTCGTCAATGCTCTTATTGCTCATAATCAAGCCATTCTCCTCAAGGGTAATGAAGAATAAATACTTAATTCAAATCAAAGACTACTTTGATGCCAATGAAAAAAAACTTCAATCGAAGTACCCGGGACTTAAATGGTCACGTTTGGAAGATGATTTTATAGCACTAAAAATTTCTACTGATAAAAAATATAGCCTTTTCATTGATAAAGTCGAACAAGGTATACCTCTTGAATATATAACCAATAGAAGCTTTTTTTATAAAGATGAATTTTTCGTTAATGAGTCAGTCTTAATTCCTCGTAGTGAAACGGAGATTTTAGTGGAGAAAGCTTTGGA
>CAYGUN010000320.1:0-2795 GCA_964353025.1 uncultured Bacteriovoracaceae bacterium | reverse complement strand
TACTAATACAGCATTAAAGAAAAAAGCTCAGCAAGCAGAAGACACTAATAAATCTCTACAAAAACAAATAATGGATTTAAAGGCCGAGCTGAATGCAAAAAACCAAGCTTTAAATAAAATAAAAAATCAAGCATCAACTGAAAACTCAAAGACTTCAGAGGAAATATCGAAAGAAGCAAAAAGCATAACAGCTCTTAATAAAAGAACAGAAGCATTGAAAGAAAAAATTGCACAAGATCCCAGTTTGTCAGAAGAGCATAAAATTGAAATAAACAATCTGCTTGATAGGGAAAAACGTTTAATAAGCTTAACTAAGAAAACAGAGCAAGAACTTAAGAAATTACAAATAGAAAATGAATCGCAAAAATCAAAATTTGAAGACGAAGCGACCGGTCTTCATAAAGCCATTATAAGTAAAGATAACGCATTAAAAAAAGCAAAAGATCATCTTGTTTATATTTCTAAGAAAAAAGATAAGGAAATTAAGGATTTATCAAACAAAGTGGGGCAACTTAACCAATTGGCCAATGCAGAAGACGCCACCAAGGCATCTTCCAATGGAATTCAGGAGTTAAAACAAGAAAACTTGAATTTGCAGAAAATGGTTGAAGCTTTTAAAAGACAAGCAGAGTCTGGTAGGAAATCAACTCCTGAAGAACAAGAAGAGGATGTTACCGAAGATATTGGAAAATTTAAAAATCAGATAAAAAGTTTATCAGGAGTTAAGAATCAGTTAGAGTCAAAGCTCTCTAACATTGAATCTCAAAATTTGAATTTAACTAACAAGCTCAATGACCAATCAAATAAATTAAATGATCTAAAAAAAGAAAAAGAAGGACTTCTCAAAGAATTGAAAAGAGTTGGTACTCAAGCTGGTAATGTCCTCGCTCCGGTTGATGAGGATACTACCCCCGGCTTAAATCAAACTCAGACGAAATCCACTCAAAGTGATGTTATGAAGCTTCAAGCTCAATTAAATGAGGAGCAAGAAAAATCAAGAGATCTTGCGAATCGAGCTAAAATGTTAGTTAAACAAGTACAGCAAAATGAAAAAGCTGTTGAACAGGCAAGAGAATTAACTGTTAAAGAGTCAGAGCTGAGGAAAAAGCTTTTTAGTTCAACTAAGAACTTAAAAATCCTTGAAGACAAACTTGCTAAAGCAGAGGCTGGAGAAAGTAAGAATGATAATAGTGGTAAAGATGTTCTAAGAGATCGTGTTGAGTTAGAGAAGCTAAGAGAAGCAGATAATATTAAGAGTAAAAAAATTGGTTTACTTGAAAAAGAACTTAAAAAATACCTGACAGAGACTGTTGAGAAAGCAAATGCAACAGACAAGAAAGGTGATCCAATCGCGGAGTTAAGGTCAAGTGAAGCAAGACTTAAGATGCAATTGATGGAGTCAGGTAAAAAAATAAGTATCTATGAAAGTAAACTAAGAATTCTTGAAAAACAGATGATAGATGTCGGTGATAACCCTCTTGCGGCAGATAGTGCAGATAGCAGTGATAAAGCTTCTAATTTACATCAGTCTATTAATGAAACTAAATTAAAGCAAGAGTTGGAGAAATCGAGAAAACATTCTTTAAGACTTGAAGATAAAATATCGAAACTGGAGAAAGACCTTAAGGGTGCTTTATCTGATACAGGTCCAATTGTAACAGATGAAACTTCATCTAAACTTCAAAATGAACTTAATGAGAGTAATAAGAAACTCAAAACCTATGAAGCACAAGTAAAAGAATTGAAAGAGGACATCTCAAAACTTGAGTCTGGAGCAAGAAGAGACCAAGTAATGGAAGGAAAAGAACAGAATGCGATTGAAAGTAAGCATCGTTCAGAGCTTTTAGCTGCAGATAGAAAGAGCTCTGAATTGTCTCAACGTATCAAAGATTTGGAGAAGAAAGTTTATCAAGCAGAAGCGGCTAAAGCAAAAGCTATGGAAGATGTTAGGCGTATATCTAATCAAAATGCACAATCGAAAGCATCTTCTTCATCTGGTGGAGATGAGGCCGCAATGAAAAATGAACTTATGACGGCCCAAAGAAAAATCTCTTTGATGGAAGGGCAATTGAAAAGTTTTGAAAAACAGGCAGGAGAGGTTAACGGTAAATTAGAATCTGCCAATAATCAGATTAAAATGGCGCAAAAACAAAAAGAAGCAGCAGAAACAACTCAAAAGCAAGAAGCACTTACTGCGAAGAGGCAAATTCAAGAGTATCAAAATAAATATGCTGAAATGGAAAAGAAGCTTAAAGAGGTTACCGGTGGTAGCAAAGGTGGAGGCGGAGAGCAGGTCAATATGACCAGGTACAAGCAGATGGAAGCCAATACCAAGAAGCTAATGGGAGAGCTTTCCAAGGCCAAAAATTCAGCCGCTGTTGAGAAATCGACTTGGACAAAACTCAAGGCCGAAAACACTGGCCTTCAAAATAAAATTAAAGTTATGGAGAAAGAAGTTGAAAAGGCCAGACAGGCCATTGCAGCAATGAGTAAAAACGGAGGACGCAAGGCGTCGTAGCGATAAACTTCTTGTCAGTTTGAATCCGATCCCTTAAAAAATTAATTCATGCTTTTAAGCCGCTGTGGTGGAATTGGTAGACACGCTAGACTTAGGATCTAGTGCGCAAGCGTGGGGGTTCAAGTCCCTCCAGCGGCACCACTCACAAATTTGAATTCAAGAATTGAACCCAACGCCTGGGAATCATTTAGAAATTTCCATTAACAACATTCTCAAAGTCATTTCTATAATCCTTTTGGGATAAATTTATTCAATGTCATTGACTGCTAATTTAGAG
>CAYGUN010000319.1:0-2847 GCA_964353025.1 uncultured Bacteriovoracaceae bacterium | reverse complement strand
GGTTATCTCTCAACCTTTTCTAGAAGCTCGCTATGTTGAAAAGGGTGACTACCAAATTGAAGAAAAGAAATTATACGCCAAGCAGTTTGAGCACCCTAATGGCAATCTACCTAAGATTTTTATTAGTGAGTTGAAATTAGAAGAATTTGATGATGGGCTTCGCGAAACAGTGGATGCTCTTATTGCTCAAATGGCACCAGGGGAAACTGCTCATGAAGATTTTTGTGCTAGCGGAAGACATTGGAAAGTCGATTTTACCACTTACGAGAGTTTAAGGCAAAAAAGTGAATATGCTGCTTGGCTTTCAGCTTGGGGCTATAGGCCAAATCATTTTACTGTTTATGTGAATAAGCTCAAAAATTATGGTGATTTAAGAAAGCTTAATGAGTTAATTAAATCCAATGGTTTTAAGCTTAACGACAGTGGTGGGGAAATTAAAGGATCTGCTGATGTCTATTTAGAACAATCCTCAACCCTGGCCAACAATATTGAAGTTTCATTTGCTGATGGAGCTCATACTATTCCTGGATGCTATTATGAGTTTGCCCAAAGATACCCATTAGTAGATGGAAGTATATACCAAGGGTTTGTGGCCAAATCAGCAGATAAGATTTTTGAATCAACTGATAAGGGGCAATAAAAATTAAGAAGCTTTTTTATGCGGAATAGGAAAGCTTAAAATGGGGTCTGTATTCCACCGACCCGAGCACTCAGATAAGTCTTTCTTTACTATAGTATTTTTGAATGAATTATCAATTTTAAGCCAAGCTTCAATTAGCTCTTGAGGGGCTTGTGTTTCTGTAAAAGCTTCAATCAATAAAGCCGTCCTTAATTCAAATAACTCAATTGTAATAAATAAATGGGGATGGGCCATAGAGGGGATTCTTCCTGAGTATTTCTGTGGACCTCCAAATGCCCCGGTCATGAAATCAGTTTGTTGCTGAGTAATAAAGTCTTGTTCTACATTTTTAAAGAAAAGTCCAATCCATGGGTGCTTATAAATTTTATCATAAAAAACTTCGTTGATTTTGTTGATAATGTTTTTGTCGATGAGCTTATTATATAGGTCCATAGTACCACTCTTCGGATTTAAATGGATGAATATTTATAGGTAAAATTCTTAGTTTTGACTTATTAACAAAGGCTTTGAAGCTATTCCCCCATAACCTCTTGAAAGCTTGAAAAATCATTTAAGGATTTGCTTTCTTTTTAGTAGTGAGTTTTCTTGTGGCACTATCTTTAGATTTGAAAGAAACATACCGCACAACTTCACCTATGCGAACCTTTAGAGCTGTGGCCGCAACATCAGAGATAATAATACCTTTTTTACCCTCTTTAATAGGTGATAAGCATGCCCTAAATTGGTCATCAATAGTTGAAAGAATAAATTGAGTTGGCTCTAAGTCATTGGCATTTACAACGTTCAAGATTTCAGCATGTTTACTTTCTTTAATAGTACGAACGTCATTAATTTGGGCCTTAACGACAGGGCCTGGGTCAAAAACACAAACCCAATTGGCAAGTTTAAACCCTTCTTGTTCTAGAATTCTCTTAGCGGGCTCAGTATGGGGGTGAACTTTGCCAATAATTTCTTGGGCCTCTGTGGGAAGAAGATTAGCAACAATAGGGTATTTAGGTAAAAGTTCTTCAATGAATTTTTTACTTTTCATCGTTAAGTAATCAGCAGTGGGAAAGTCAATTTTAAAAAAATGTGCTCCTACTGCATCCCAAAATGGTGAACGTCCGAAATCATCAACACAACCTCGAAGTTCTGCGATAATTTCTTTTTCAAAATACTTTCTGTTATCGGCGATAAAGAGAAAACGAGAAAGTGAAAGAAAACGCCCATTTTGTGAATTTCTAAAGTCTGGGTCTAAAAAGAGAGAGCATATTTCAGCCGGACCTGAATGAACGGCTTCAAGGTGAAGAGATTTAATATTATTATCAACACCCAGCATTTCAGAAGTATGAAGGTTATTTTCAACACGGTAGAAGTAATAAGGCTCATACCCTCCAATCTTGGTGAGAAGCCCACTCACTCCAACTATTTTTCCAGTGAAAACTTCTTCCATGACAAATAGATAAGATTGTCCAGCAGGGCCTTCAGGCCAAGATTTATGATCAAAACTTTTAATCGAGTGCTTAATTTTACGGCTAAGGATATCTGGATCAAGAGGAAGAGAAGTCAATCCATGTCCTGAGTTTTGTAACAACTCTAATAATCCATCTAGATCGTCTTCGGCAATAGGCCTAATAACAAACATTAAATTTCCTTTAGAGTTTTCTCAATGATAACAACCACATCATCAATATGTTTTTTCTCAATAGCACCCATGGGAAGTAAAAAACGTACGCGAGTAGGGTTACTTCCTGCAATGAAGCTCGTCACTCCATTTTTAAAAAGAGCAAAGGTAAAAGCTTTGGATTTATCCATATCACCTTTAAATAAAGTCATGGCAACCATGGCCCCAATTCCATAAGGCCCTTCAATTAAGTCAGGATGTTTCTTATTTAATTCAATAAGTTTATTTTCAAAATAATCATGAATAGTATTAATTTTCCCATTCTTTCCAAGGTACCCTTCTTCTAGAACAGTCCTAATAATATGATTACCAGCTGCAATGGCAGTTGATGAAGATGTAAATGTTTGGCTAATAAGCCCTGGTCTTGGTTTATGATCATCGGTAAATAAAGTCGCACAAACTTGAGCATTTTTTCCGATTGTGACTACATCGACATCTTTATCTAGTTTAAAGTATTGAAAAGCATAAAGCTCTTCAGTTCTCATGAAACTTTGAACTTCATCAATTAAAATACTGATATTATGTTTTTTACAAACATCAATGA
>CAYGUN010000318.1:0-2852 GCA_964353025.1 uncultured Bacteriovoracaceae bacterium | reverse complement strand
CTGTATCAATGGATGTAATAATATGGTTTTTTGGATTATATAAAACTAAACGGTGGATGGACCTTTCCAACTCAGCAGCATTTCCGGGCCAGTGGTACTCAGCAAAACTATCAATAACGGTTGGAGAAAACTCCTTAAGTAACAGTCCTTGCTTCTTACACTCTCTTTTTAAGAAATAGCTAATAAGCTCTTCTAGGTCTGGTTTTCTTTTTCTTAAAGGTTCAACCGCGATAATGCTATTGCAAATATATTCATATAAAGAAGGATAGAATTCTCCCGTCTCATCAACCATCATTTTTAAATCTTGGCTGGTAGTAAAAATAGGTCTTACATCAATGCGAATATTGCTATCAAATAAGCGACCTTTCATTAAAACATCATAGAGTTTTTTCTGCAGATCAAGTGGCATAAATCCTATTTCGTGAAATAAAATACTCCCACCAACGCAAGTCTCTAATTTACTCTGAAATTTATCACTTCCAAAAACTTCTTCTTCAATTGTATTATGATCCATTCCATCGCAATAAACTTCTTCCCAAGTCCCAAGTCCTCTCTTGCCTTCGTTATGTACAACTCTGGCAAGCAAGCTTTTTCCTGTCCCTACTTCACCTTCAATCAGAAGTGGAGTATCTAAGTCTTTTAGTTTCAATATGGCCTGACGGATATCTAAAGTGTTTTGGGAGTTTCCAACAATGGCAAATTCTCTATCATAAGGTGTTGAAAATCTGCGAATCAGAGAGTTCTCACTCATTGGATTAAAATTGTGAAAAACTGATGAGAAAATAAGTGATAGTACCTTCATGGTCTTTTCATCTTCTTCAGTAAATCTATCTTCGTTTCTTTTATTTAAAACTTGGATAACACCAATTGTTTTATCTTCTCTATTAGATATTGGGCAACAAATAATAGACTTTGTTTCAAAGCCTGTAATCTCATCCATATGACGAGAAAAGCGAATTTGATCTGCTTTCATGTCAATATTAAGAAAATGCCCAGTTGTAAAAACAGATCCCGCGATCCCTTTTCGATAATCAAACTTTAAAACTTTCTTATCTAGGCCAAGAGCTGCCACTGCTTCAAGCTCATTTGTCTCTGAGTTAATCAGAAAGATACTGGCCCTTTGAGCGTTTAGAATACGACAAACTTCTTCTAGCATGGCCTGAACGAAATTTTCTTGATTTCCAAACTTGGTAATATCTTTGTAAAGATTTAAAAGAAGGCTGAACATCTCAAAACCTTCAGTGGCACTATTATATCTTTCAGAAAGGGCCATTTGCACAAGGCCATCTCTTGCTCTTTCAGGAGAGAAGCTTGTTACGTACTGCTCAATAAATCTTTTCATCAGTTTTGAATCTTCGTCATCAACTTCAGCGCCATAAGTGATTTTCTCATCATCTAAATCAGCGCAAAAGGCCCTGACGATAATGGCATTTAGATCAAAACGTAATCTTTTATATTGAATAGAAAATCTCACAGCTTCTCCTACCGAGAGTTTGTGCTCTGTAGAAAAACCAATTCCGGTCAAACTGACATCAACGAGTTTTGAGTCTTTAATATACTCAAATTTTCCCATAGTATCCTCATAATCCACTAAGAATCTGATATCATCACTAGATTCAACCGGAATTCTGAAGGCCTGAAAAAACTTAAACTCTTTCAATGATGTAAACATATGCTTAACCTCTTCTCAATTATCGGAGCTCATTAAAGAGAAATTTAGAGAATTGGCAATTTTTCTTGCCACTAAAGCAAAAAAAGCTGCCTCCTCTGACTAGACAAGTCAGATATAAGAAAACTACAATAGCGACAAGGGTTTAAAAATACTCTATAATGGCAAAAGATGATAAAACTACTCCTAACAACTATTCTACTAGGTTGCTCTCAATTTCAATTCATTGAGAACAATAAACCAATAGAAAAAAAAGAACCTGTAGCTAAAGTAGAGACTCCTGAGCTCAAAATAACGCAAACTCTACAAATCAACCCCATTCAAAACACAAAGAAAGTAATAGATCATTGCGAGAATATTGATAAATATTTTAAGCGTTACGGCTGGAGTGAAAGCTATTGCAAAGATATCCAATGGGAGCATGTAAGAAGCTCATATTATGGAAATCCTATCTTTTGGACGGTGTTTGGGAATGAAGAACTCCATGAGAAGGCACCAAAAAACACGACTCTCATTATGTGTGGGGTTCATGGCGATGAAATCACACCAGTAAAATTCTGCTTTGATATTATTGAAGATCTTAAAAAGTCCCACCACAAATTTGAAGATAATCTTGTAATTGTGGCCCCACTAGTGAACCCTGATGGCTTTCTTAAAGAGCAACCAACCAGAACAAATGCCAGAGGAGTAGATCCCAACAGAAACCTCCCCACTAAAGATTGGTACGCCAATGCACTGAAACAATGGAAAACCAAATACCGCGCTTCCAAAAGAAGATATCCAGGAAAAAGATCAAACTCAGAACAAGAAACGATCTTTCAAGTCAATCTCATTACTCGTTACAATCCCAATAAGGTTATCTCCGTCCACTCACCTTTGACCATTTTAGATTATGATGGGCCAAGCATCAGAGATACGGCAAAAGATAGTAGTGCCAGTGCCCTGTCTGCCACTCAACTGCTGATTACAATGAGTAAAAAAGCCAAGGGTTATAAAGTATCAAACTATCCTTATTTTCCTGGTAGCCTTGGAAACTGGGCCGGAAATGAAAGATCTATTCCAACCTACACCTTAGAACTTCCAAGTTCTGACCCTGCAAAAAGTGAAGAGTACTGGCAAAGATTCTCTGAAGCCATTCATCATGCTATCAAGCAAGATTTTCGTTTCGATATTAAAAAAAAAG
>CAYGUN010000317.1:0-2888 GCA_964353025.1 uncultured Bacteriovoracaceae bacterium | reverse complement strand
ACTACAACGATTACCCCGAGTTGGATTTTGTCAAAAACATCCAAATGGAATTTACTAGAAGATACGGTCTCGACTCTCGAGTTGCCTGCGATATGGCCATTGACCTATTTGAGGCTTTAACCGTAACTAACTGTAATTTAAGAGAAATAAAGTCTTTTTTAACACAGTAGGAAGTTATGGAAATTAGCTTTATGACTATTATCTTTCTACTTTTTTGCATACAAAAACTTCTCTATTAATCCCAGAGCACACTTACCACCCAGCAATAGGGTGGTAGGTCCTTTCCCTACCTAATGAGTCAATCAATACCATTTAATTGTTGCGATAGTTCATAGAATTGTGTTTAGAATAAATAAAGAACAATTAGTAGCAAGGTTTTGTAATGAGCAAGAAAGACAAAGTGAAGTTTGAATTCTACGACAGACCAGGCCATGTTTGGAGTGAGCAAAAACTTCAACGCTACGTTGAAGAACTCAGGTCCGTTGCCTCTGAATGCTTTGACGCAATCCCTATGTATCAAATATTAACTGGTAATAGAGAAGAGCTAAAACGAATTGTCTTAGTACTAGCTCGAAATGAAGATGGTAAAGCAATAGGCTTTTCATCATCTCTCGCTATAGAAAGAGATGTTCTACATCTTGGACTCACTTGTGTTATCCCTGAAGCTCGCAAAGGTGGAATGACCCATAAGCTTATGAGCAAACTTGTACTCAGCTATATGGTGAGAAATAGAATTTTTACAAAATTATGGATTACTAACTGCGCATGTGTTATCTCAAGCCTAGGAAATATTGCTTTAAATTTTGACAATGTTTATCCATCCCCTATTTCAAACAAAGAACCTTCAAGAAGACATATTGAAATAGCTCGCAAGATTAATAAGCTTTACCGTGAACCGATTGCTATCAATAGTAGTGCTATTTTTGATGAAAAGAATTTTGTTTTTAGAGAAAGTGTAAAAGGAACTGTTTTTCAAAAACAAGCTAATGATAAGCGGTATCATCATCGCGAAGAAGAAGTCACAAACTTTTATCAAAACATCATGAATTTTGAAGAAGGCGATGAAGTCCTTCAAGTTGCAAATGTAAGCATTGCCTCTTTCCCAAAATACTTTATTAAACAGGTCAGTAAAAAGAAGAAAAAGTCGACTAAGCTTATCCCCACCGATAAAGCACTATAAAAATTTTAGATAGTTAGGAAGCTAACTTCCTCTTAAGTCCATGGCCTTATCCTCCGATAAGCTATTGAAAACTAAAAGGAAACTTTAATTCCATGAGCAGGCTTAATAATAGAAAAATATTAATTATCAATGATAATCCTATTCAAGCAAGGGATTTAAAAAGTTTTCTTGAGCGCGAGAAAAAATCTACTGTATATACAGCCGAAGATTTCAAGGCAACAATGGAACAAATTAGAGATAATGAAATAGAAGTCATCATGGCCGAATTTACGATACCAAGAAATTTAAAATACAAAATAAGCCGATACTGTAAGCGAATAAAGAAAACACCTCCTCTTTTTCTCATTGTAAATACAAGAATTATTATTTCAAAATCAAAAAATAAAAAAAATGATGAGAAAGTCGTTATTCTCAATGGGAAAAACCAAGAAAGAGAAAATATATTTACCTCTCGAAATATCAATAACTTCTTTGATATTTCAATGAAAATGGAAGAACTGTATGAAAAACCTTTATCCTTAGAAATTACAAATGTGGATAGAGCAAAAGAAGTCGAGTTTTTAGAAATTGTTCAAGATGGGATCATATGTTTTGTTCCTGAAAAATTGATATTAAATCAAGTTTGTGAATTTATCATCACAAACTTTCTGGATATTGGAGAAGAACTCAGATTTAGTGGGGTCATAAAAGAGTCTCATAAAGACGATGAAGAAGATTTTTATGTAACTTACATACAATTAAGCAAATCATCTCAAAGCGAATGGAATAAAACAATAGAACGATTAGTACAGAAACAAAAAGAAGCAATGGAGTTTATAAAAGCAGCAAATGAATAAAGAGCAAAAGCTTAAACTATTCAAAGACTTTTTATTTAAAAACAAAATTATGATTGTTGATAAAAGTTCTGCGTCCAGAAAGAGACTTGCCAAGACTCTAAGTGATCTTGATGCAAAGATGATCAATGTTCATTTATTCTCTCGTTACGAAGAAGCTCTTGCTCAACTAGAAATAGTAAAACCAGCTTTAATCTTAAGTGATTATCACTTGGGAGATGGCTCTGGTTTTGATCTTTTTAGAAAATATCGTGAGATGAATACAGAAGAAAGCAACAGTGCCGTACTGGTTCTTATTACTGCAAATGTGTCTCAATCCGCGGTGGCCAAAGCTGCGGAAGAAGATGTCGACTCCTTTATTATTAAACCTTACACCATTGAAACTCTTGAGGAAGGCCTCGTTAATGCTTATATAAACAAACTACATCCAACTAATTATATGAAGAAAATTAGCGAGGGGAAGGAGCAGCTATTACAAACTCAGTTAGACGAGGCCTTAATTACCTTTGAGTCTGCAAAAGAACTGAGTAAAAAGCCTAGCCTTGCTTGTTTTTATATTGGCCAAATTCACTATATGAAACAAATCAAAGAACAAGCCGAGAATGATTATCAAGAAGGAATCTCCTTTAATAAAATACATTTTAAATGCCAAATCGGGCTTTATGAAATTTATTATAAAGATAAAATGTACGACCAGGCCTACGAAGTTGTTAAAAATATTGCTAAGTATTTCCCTGCCAACCCTGACCGATTAAACAGCATTGTAAGATTAGCCGTTATTACTGAAAACTTTCAAGATATGAATTATTATTATGAAATTTTCAAATCTCTTGAAATGAGAGAAACAAATACCATCAAATATATCTGTGCTGGCC
>CAYGUN010000316.1:0-2899 GCA_964353025.1 uncultured Bacteriovoracaceae bacterium | reverse complement strand
CTTTGAACTTCATCAATTAAAATACTGATATTATGTTTTTTACAAACATCAATGATGGCCCTAA
The DNA here is from genome assembly GCA_964353025.1 of uncultured Bacteriovoracaceae bacterium. Lineage (GTDB taxonomy): Bacteria > Bdellovibrionota > Bacteriovoracia > Bacteriovoracales > Bacteriovoracaceae > CALFYV01. The sequence goes on along the minus strand of CAYGUN010000316.1, from coordinate 2,835 downwards.
AAAAATCGATATGCCCTGGGTAGGCCCCAGCTTCTCCTTGAATAAGTTCCATGCATATAGCAGCATGCTTACAAGGGTTTCTTTTAAGGTGGTATTCAAGTTTTGAAACAGAGTTCTTGATACTGCCTTCATGATCTTTATGATCATAGAAGGGGATATAATCAACAGCAATAGTATCTGGCATTCCTTCTCTGTAAGCTGCTTTGTCTGTAATTTGGCAAAGGCTTAGAGTTCTTCCCATAAAACATTTTTCAAAAGCAATCACTCTATTGGCCGGAAATTTTCTTTGGAAACACATCTTGAGTGCGTTCTCACATGCCATGGCACCGCTGGAAGAAATGAGACAATGCTCGATATTTGATCCATTCTTTTTTGCTTGAGAAACAAGCAACTCGACAAGATCGGTGCTTTCAACATTTTGTTGAAGGTGTCCATGCATAATTGTATTTCCAAGAATCGCATCAACTTGCGAATCAAGTAGACCCGGATGACTATGACCAAAATAATGAACGCCGATACCTGTAATAAAATCATATTTGACGCTGCCATCAGCTAATTCAACCAGGGGGCCATGTCCAATTCCACTTCCAAGATAATCGTAGAAGAGATTTCCACCGCGGTTCTTGCCAAAGTTTTCAAGTAAAGACTTATATGAAGATTCTAAATCTTTCTTAGGGGCCTGAACTCCTGTTAGTTTTTGCGAATGTTCGCTAAGTACTTCTTTTAGCAGCTTCTTTGCTTCTGCAATTCGTTTATCTTGATAGAGCTCGCTGGCCACAGTTGGCATAATTTACTCCTTATGAGTTAGTGAAAGTTATTTTCATTATATGAAACTTAGTGAATTATGACACCATGGAATTAGAAGTTATTTTATGCTAGGATTAGGGATATTTTTACTAAGCTAAAAGGGCCATATGAGTACGAAAAAAAAGTACGACATTAAAACAACTGATAAAGAAACTCTTAAGAAATGGTATGAAGTTCTTACTTTAGGCCGAATGATTGATGAGCGCGCTCCAAATTACTTAAAGCAGGCCCTTGGTTGGTCTTATCATGCACCTTGCGCGGGCCATGATGCGATTCAATTGGCAATTGGTCAGGTATTTGAAAAGAAACGTGACCACCTGTTTCCTTATTACCGCGATATGATAACTTGCCTCTCTGCTGGTATGACAGCAGAGGAGTTAATATTAAATGGTCTTTCTAAGGCCACTGATCCTGCAAGTGGTGGACGCCATATGTCGAATCACTTTGCAAAATCCGAGTGGAATATCCATAACGTCTCTTCATGCACAGGAAACCATACCCAGCATGCAGCAGGATTGGGACGAGCGGTTAAATACTATAAAGAAAATGCCGTTGTTATCAGCTCTCAAGGAGAGTCATCGGTTTCAGAAGGTTATTGTTACGAATCGATTAATGGTGCGAGTAAGGAAAAATTACCAGTTATTTTTGTCTTTCAAGATAATGGCTACGGGATCTCTGTTCCCAAAAAAGATCAAACAGCAAATGAGAAAATTTCAGATAATTTCAGAGGATTTGCTAATTTAAGAATTATTCAATGTGATGGGAAAGATGTTTTCGATTCAATGAATGCCATGGCCGAGGCCAAAAAACATGCCTTGGAGAAAATGGAACCAGTTATCGTTGATGCCGATTGTGTGAGAATCGGCAGTCACTCCAACTCTGATAAACATGAGCTCTATCGTGATGAAAAAGAGATTGCTGATGCTAAAGCACAAGATCCACTACCCAAGTATAGAGATGCTCTGTTAAAATCTGGAAAATTCAATGAAGATGAGTTGGTTGCCATTGAAAATAGTGCTAAAGAAACTTTAATGACGGCCCATAAAAATGCAGTCAAAGCACCTAATCCAGACCCTGATTCAATTTATGATTTTGTTCTTCCTCCTGATTATGAAGCAAGTGAAAAGCCTAGTGATTCGGGTGAGCCGATTAAGTTTATTGATGCTCTTAATTCAACTTTAAAAGAAGAATTTAGGCGAAATCCAGATACTTTTATTTGGGGGCAAGATATGGCCAACAAAGAAAAAGGTGGTATTTTTAATGTTTCAAAGGGAATGCAGCAAGAATTTGGAGAACAAAGAGTTTTTAATGGGCCAATAGCAGAAGATTATATTTTGGGAACGGCTAACGGCTTTAGCAGGTTGAATAAAAAAATTAGAGTTGTGGTTGAGGGAGCTGAGTTTGCAGATTATTTTTGGCCCGCGATGGAACAGTTAATAGAATGCTCCCATGAATACTGGAGAACCAATGGAAAGTTTTCTCCTAATATTGTTATCAGAATTGCCTCCGGTGGATATATCGGTGGTGGTCTCTACCATTCTCAAAATATCGAAGGTTCACTAAGTCCTATTCCTGGAATTCGAATTGTTGTTCCGGCCTTTGCTGATGATGCTGCTGGTTTATTAAGAACTGCCATGAGAAGTGAAGGACCAACAGTTTATCTTGAACCGAAAGCACTTTACAATGCCAAGCAGGCCATGAGTGTTGTGCCTGAAGGTTTCGAAGTTCCTTTTGGAAAATCTCGAATAAGACGCGAAGGAAGTGATCTCTCTATCATTACTTATGGAAATACTGTTCATCATGCTTTAGGTGCTGCGGAAAAATTATCAAATGAAGGATATAATGTTGAAGTTCTTGATTTACGCTCAATAAGTCCTTTAGATGAGGATGGAATTATAGATTCTGTTAAGAAAACAAATAGGGCCATTGTCTTTCATGAAGATAAGCTTTTTGGTGGATTTGGGGGAGAAATCGTCTCTCTAATTAATGAGAAAGCATTTGAGTATCTGGACGCCCCTGTATTAAGAG
>CAYGUN010000315.1:0-2909 GCA_964353025.1 uncultured Bacteriovoracaceae bacterium | reverse complement strand
GCTCAGGACAATACTCATTAATGAATCACTTTAAATTAAAGATTAGCTATAAAGGTACTCAGTATTTTGGTTGGCAAGTACAGCCCGATCAAAAAACAGTACAAGGTGAATTAAATAATGCTCTTAAAAAACTTTGCGTGGAAAAAGAATTTAGAACGTTAGGATCTGGTAGAACGGATGCAGGGGTTCATGCCTTATGCCAAATTTGCAAAGTCTCAGCTGATATGAATATTGAAACTTATGCAATGATGAGGGCACTCAATACTTTTCTCCCTCAAGACATAAGAGTTCTTGAAGTATCAAAAAGTGATGAAGACTTCATGCCCACAGTTCATGCCAAGTTAAAAACTTATTTTTACCTTTTTTCAAATCACGATGCTCTTAATCCTATTGCAAGTGAGTTAATGGTAAACAATAGTTTTGAATTGGATGAAAAACTTATGCACCAAGCGTGTGAGGTATTTCTTGGAGAGCATGATTTTCATAACTTTTACACGACTGGAACTCCAGTAAAATCGACTGTTAGAACCATTTCAGCTTGCGAATTAACTAAGGCCACAGAACATGATTTTTTACCCGTTCATTATAAACTTACAGTTACAGGCTCCGGCTTTCTCAAGCAGATGGTGCGACTCATCATGGGTGCCATATGGAATGTTGGTCGTGGTAAAGTCACTCTTTTAGAACTAGAGAATGCCCTAAGTACTGATAATAAAGTAAGAGTGGGAGCAGTCGCTCCTTCCCAAGGACTCTACTTGGCCAATGTCGTCTATTAAAGGTCTGAAATTCTTGATTTTTCAAGCTATTGTGCTATGTTTCCGCTGATAGTTTTTAACCGATGTGAGGAATATATGGCCTATGAAATAGAGTCCGTTAATGGATGTACTAAGAAATTTAAGTTTAATTTTGAATCAGTAGATTTATCAGCTGAAATTGACCAGGCACTTGCCAAGAAAAGAGAAGGCGTAAATCTTAAGGGTTTTCGTAAAGGTAAAGCTCCTCTTGATATGGTTAAAAAACTCTATGGCCCTCAAGTTGAAAATGAAGCTCTTTATCAATTTGTTTCTAAAGAATATTTTGAAGCCGTTCAAAAAGAAGGCTTGAAAGCTGTTGGATATCCAAGCTTTGGAAAAACAGAATATAAGTCAGATGTGAATAGTGTTTCGTTTGAGGCCACTGTTGAAATTTTTCCAGAATTCGAATTGAAAGATTATAAAAACTATAAATTCACTAAAGATAAAGTTGAAGTAACAGATAAAGATGTTGCTGATATTAAAAATAATTACCTGGCTTCAAAAGCTGAAATGATTGCGATTGAAGAAAAGGGTAAAGCTCTTGAGAACGGTCTTTTTGCTGTTATGAATTTTGAAGGTGAAAAAGAAGATGGTTCAAAGCCAGAAAATATGGCCGGCAAGGAATTTCTTTTAGAAATTGGTTCTAATCAGTTTATCCCAGGATTTGAAGCTCAAATGATTGGAATGAAAGCAGGAGATAAGAAAACTATTGAAGTTACTTTTCCTGAAGAGTACCAAGAAGAATCTTTAAAAGGTAAGCCTGCGAAGTTTCATGTAGAGTTGCTTGAGATTAAAGAAAAGAAAATGCCAGAGCTTACAGATGAAATGGCCAAAGAATTTGGTTATGAATCAGCCGAAGATATGGATGCAAAATTAAAATCAAGTGTTGAATATCAAAAAAATAGAGAAGCCCAAGAAAAACTTCAATCTGAAATTTTAAATAAATTCATTGAAGAAAATAAATTTGATGTCCCTCAGGCCTTAATCGATCAACAGAAAGAAGCCATTAAGAAAGACTTGTCTGGTAACCTCAAGCAGCAAGGATTTACTGATGAAATGTGTGAACAATATTTCTCAAAGTGGACAGAGGACCTGGATCAGAAAGGTGCTTTTCAAGTTCGCTCAGGACTTATTTTAGATAAAATTGCTCGTGACTTTGGAATAGAAGCAACTGATGCAGACCTAGACGAAAAACTAGAAGAAATTGCAGCACAATCTAAAATGGAGAAAGCTCAACTTGAGACTTACTACAAAGGGAATGTGAATCTTAAGCAAAATATGCTTTACGTAATTCGAGAAGAAAAGACTTTTGAAAAACTCATTAGCGAAATGAAAGTTTCTTAATATTTGGGCCCCTCTTTTTGAGGGGCTTTTTTTTGCACTTAATTTCCCAATAAATACCTTTATACTTTCTTTTGCAATTATCCCCATTAGGTGAGTAGATCTCTTTAGGCATTCTAATATTTCTTTGCATGATGTGCTCTTCATTTAAATTTGTAATATTAAAGAGGATGAGAAAAAGAAAAATTTTATTCCTTTTTGTAATAAAGAAAAAAAAGCAAAAAAGAAGATAAAAATTTACATAAAAGGAAGGAATGAAATCTGTTAAGGCGTGAGCGTGGTTGATAATACTTATATAGCCTCTAAGCACCCATCGGGTAACAAAAACTTGGTAATCAAACAAAGGTAAGAAATAAGTAGAAAGGAGTAAAGGAAAACTCATACTAAAGATAAGTGTAAGGATAGGGCCCAGGATAAGAGCAAGTATGTTTGTGCTTTGTGCTGTGAAGTAGCAAATAATTAATTGTGCAAAATAAAAATGTAGGAAAAGATGCTTCGGTCTTAATATGACAATTCCTAAAAACAGAAAACTAAAGCAAAAACTTAAAGGAGATTGAGCATACCCACCTCGAATAACATCAATTAAAAAAGCACATAGAAAAATAAGAAACATATTTATTTTTTTAGGGAGTAAACTCATGCATACAATTCTTTTGAGTGAAAAAAGACCGGGACTAAAAAAGATTAGGATAGAGAGAAATTTAAAGATATTTTTTGGTATTAAAAAAGAAGCTTTTTTGAGAGAGCTTAAGTGAAGGCCTGACGGGGTAAGTA
>CAYGUN010000314.1:0-2936 GCA_964353025.1 uncultured Bacteriovoracaceae bacterium | reverse complement strand
GATGAGACATTGATATCTTCGTCTACAAAAACATAAACTTTGTCATGAGTAATAAAGGCCCTGCCCATAAAACTACTTTGATTAGGCAGATGATAACCACGGCAATTACTGATCCAAGAAACACTATCCACGGCCGTAATAAAATAGGCCTCATCTTTTTTATCTAGCACACGATTTATTTTTTTACTAATATCACTTCCTCTATTTTCACGAGGTAAAAATTCCACTGGCTTATCAGAAGTGTATCCTTGAAAAAAGACCGCACTTAAAAGCTCATCTGTTGAGATATAATGAACTTTTGTGACTTCTTCTAATTTTTTACCAAAAGAATAAGGTGTTCTTTGAGATTCAACACCTAGGTTTTTTAATTTTAGTTTCTCTACATCTTTTAAAAGATGTTGCGAGTTATGCTCCGTACATTTTACTATTTCAATATCTGCACTATTGGCCTCTTTTTCAGCTTGCTCCCAATAACGGCCATCAACATAAAGACGAACTTTTCCATCGGCCAGAATTAAAACTTCGGCCATAGAGCCCGTGAAACCAGTAAAGTAGTAACGATGACAGTCTTCTAAAGGATTATACTCACTAATAAATTTATCAAAGCTTGAGATATAAAAACCGTCCAGCTTATGTTGCTGCATAAAGTCTTTAATGGCCTTAATATTTCCTGAAATTTCCTTATCACTGAGTTGTAAATTATTTTGCATAGTTCTAATCCTTGTTTGTTCTAGATATATCACAATTTGCTGACAATTTGGAATATTAAAGGCAAGCTAGCTCCATGATTGAAAAAGAACCCTTATACTACGGTGATTATCTCCAGCTAGATAAAATATTAGATTCACAAAAGACTGAGAGCGCCAAGTATGGCCAAGAGGCCCATGATGAGACCCTTTTCATCATTACTCACCAAGCTTATGAGCTATGGTTTAAGCAAATTATTCATGAACTGGATTCAATGATCCATATCTTTAACAATAATTTTGTCGCTGAAGACAGTCTGCATACTGTTGTCAGCAGGCTCAAAAGAATTACTGAAATTCAAAAAATCCTAATCGAGCAAATTCGAATTATGGAGACTATGACAACCTTAGATTTTATGGACTTTAGGGATTACCTACAACCAGCATCAGGTTTCCAATCGCTTCAGTTTCGTTTTGTTGAAGTTAAACTTGGTCTTAAAAGAAAATACCGAACTCCTATGGAGAAAAAATTCTTTGCCTCACGCCTTAATGAAAAAGATAAAGAAGCACTAGAGAAAGTGGAAGAACAACCAAGCGTTTTTGAGCTCATTGAAAGGTGGCTGGAGCGCATGCCTTTTGATGAAATTAAAGGACATAATTATTGGCAAGAATTTCAAAAAGCGGTTATCGGAATGCTCCAGCGTGATAAGATGACTATTGAAAATAACCCCTTTCTTAACCCCGAACTTAGAAAAATAGAACTCATGAATTTAGAGTCAACTCAAGCAAGTTTTGATATTCTCTTTAACGACGATGCTTATGACAAAGTTCTAGAAAAAGGTGAAAGAAGACTCTCCCGACATGCTACTTTATCGGCAGTCTTTATTCTTCTTAATCGAGATGAACCTATTCTCTCACTACCTTTTGATTTGATTCAATCCCTTATTGATATTGATGAGCTTTTTACAACTTGGCGCTACCGCCATGCCATTATGGTTCACCGAATTCTTGGTTCAAAAATTGGAACTGGTGGATCTTCAGGCCATGAGTATTTGAAAAAAACAACAGAAAATAGTCGTATCTTTTTAGACTTTTTTAATCTCGCAACTTTCCTTATTCCTCGTTCACTTCGTCCCAATCTTCCTGATGATGTAAAAAAAGAACTCGGATTCAAATTCTCCCAATCACTATGAAAAAATATTATACCAAGTCACTTGAAGCTCTCGGAGATAAACTACATTTTGTGGCCCACTCTCATCACCTGTGGCCTGATGTAACCCGCGATGCGGTCCTTGAATGCTGGCAAGATGCTTGTGAACTCAGTGATGATAAGTGGGATAAGTTTTTTGGTGAAGTAATTCCCAAGGCCCAAAAACATATCGCCAAGATTTTAAATTTTTCACGCCCACAAGATATTTCATTTGCCACTAATACTCATGAGCTTATTTTCAAACTGCTCTCTAGTTTATTTGAAAAAGAAGATATAAAAATCTTAACTTCTAATTGTGAGTTCTACTCATTTAATCGCCAAGCGAATCGTCTGGCCGAGTGGGATAAGTTTTCAGTGAAAAAAGTTTCACTTGAGCATTCCACTGATGAGTTTGTGACAATCTTTTGCGCTGAAATAAAAAAGAACCATTACGATTTCATCTATTTCTCTCACGTTTTTTTTAACAAAGGTTTTTGTCTTTCCAATGAGCAAATCGATCAAATCATCTCCAGTGTAAAAAACCCTGAAACAATTATTTGCATTGATGGATACCACGCCTTTTGCGCCGTTGAAGTTGATATTTCCAAATGGGAGAACAGAATTTTTTACACCAGCGGTGGGTATAAATATGCTCAGGCAGGAGAAGGAGTGTGTTTTCTAACCTTGCCTGAAAATTGCCAAATACGTCCCCTTAGTACTGGTTGGTTTGCAGGTTTTCAAGACTTAACTGGCGAGCAATCTCAAAAGGTAAGCTTCAAAGATGATGGCATGAGATTTTGGGGCTCAACCATTGAGCCCACTGGATTTTATCGCTTCAATAGTGTTTGGAATTTATTTGAAAAAGAAAAAATAACCATTGCCACTATTCATAAGCAAGTGAGTTCTTTACAACAGTTTTACCTCGCTGAGTTAGAAAATACCCAAACGCTGCTGTCTGATACCAAACTTATTATTGATAATCCCAGCTCACACGGACACTTTTTTATTCATGAATTTGCTGATGCCCAGAAAGCTCAAGATGCCCACTATAAGCTTAAAAA
>CAYGUN010000313.1:0-2963 GCA_964353025.1 uncultured Bacteriovoracaceae bacterium | reverse complement strand
GAAAATCTTGGGCCATAAAATTTCGTAACTCTTTTTCAGAAGTAACAGTAAAAACACCTTGGCCTGCGTTTGAGTAAGGAACTTTAATAACCGCATGCCCTCCAAAACGTTGTACCCAAAGAGGAATTTCGACTTTACTTACATCCTTAATTGTTTCAGGAGTATAAATACTTAAACCAGATCCAGATATTTCTGCATTAAATAATTCATAGGCCTTACTGGCCATTAATTTATTTCTCCCCCCTGCCAAACAAATAAGAGTGGAATTAAATATCAAAGTTTTTGTAGTTGGAGGAATTCTGTTCCAAGGACTTTGAGTCACATACCTCATTGCGGCCCGAATAGGAATTTCACCCTTTTGTGGATCCACAATATGTAAAACTCCTGCCTTAAAATAAATATGTTTATTTTCATCCCCATTATAAAAAGGTACCAAGTATACATTTTCTCCTGATAAATCCGCCAACGTTGAAGCATAGCCAGAGGCTTCCATATAGTTTTTGTCGTAGATGACAGCTAATTCACCTTTAGGTAAGCGCTTCTTTTTTACTTGAGGTAAAAAAGCATTTTCAATAAGAACTCTATAACCACGATGCTCTTCCCAATCATTTAAAATAGGCATTGATTTTTGCCCCGATGGACAGGAGTTTGTTTCAACAATAACCATTTTTCTATGTCCATCGTCATTGGTGACATAAAAAAGATCAGAGCCACCCCAGTAAAAATGTTGAGGTTTATAGATAAGTAGTTTGTGTAAAGCATCCTTATCTACCATTGGGTTCATATAAGAGTATCTCTCTAAAATTCTCTCTACACTCATATGAAGGAAGTGACTTACCATTGGATGAATAGAGCTATTTTGAACCTTTTCGTAGTAATGGTTCTGAACTTCAAATTCATCAGGACATATTAACTCAATCTCTTTTTTCATCATTACAGTTTTCCATTCACTAATTGATAGGCCAAGCCATCATTACCATGCTTAATGATACCCCATACTGAAGTTTGTAATTCCTTTATCTCACCTAGAACAATAATATCCTTATTGCGCTTAAAACGATTCATGGCCACTTCAGGAACTATTGTAAAGCAAAACCCCTCTTCGGTCACCATTTGGAATAAATCAATATCATCAGCTTGACCTAATTGCTTTGGAGCAATCGCATGCTTTCGGAAAAAGAGTTCAATCTCATATTTGAGATTATTATTCGCCGTATATCCAAAATAAGGAATCTCATTCAGGCAACTTGGAAAATTTGCCTTATGATTCTTAAATTTTTTGTGAGCAACGGCAAAGGTTCTATTGACCCCCACCTTATAAGCATCCAAATTATACGACAATGATTCCTTAGAATCTGTAAAAATCACATCGAGAACACCTTCTTCTAAATCTGCGAGTAAATACCGTCTGTGTTCATGTTTAAAATTCACAGCCGTTTCATGTTGATTAAAGAGAGGACGAAGATATTCATACAAAAAATACTGAGACATATAGTTTGAAATTCCTATATCTAAACTCTTCTTAGGAGCTAAAATTTTATTTCTCACTTTTGATTTTATTTCCTGGCCTAAACTAAAGATTTTCTCCGCGTAGTCTAAAACAACTTCCCCCTGTTTGTTCAAGTAGAGTCCTCGATTCTTTCTTTCAAATAAAGGGCATTCGAAAAATTCTTCCAAGAGTTTTAACTGATCGCTTATAGTAGGTTGCGTGACATGAATCTTTTCAGAAGCTTCTTTGATCGAGCCTTCTTTGGCCACAACATAGAAATAAAACAAGTGGTTATAATTAATTCTATCCATGTGATTTCAATATCTTATTTTATTTTAATTAGGTAAAAACTAACTATTCAAGATAATAAAACGATTTTGTCAAAATCACAATATGTTCGATAATAGCTGCATAAGTTACCGCTAATAAAGTAGCGACAACGCCTCAAAGGAGAATATGATGAGTGTATTTTTAAAATCTTTAATGGTCATGATGGTTATTGGACTATATGTAACCAATTCAGCTATGGCAAATGAGCCGATGTTAGCAGACGGAGACGATATTGAAATCGTAGATGAACTTCCAGATTCATCACCTTCAGACGTTGTCGACGCAGGTGATGACTCTGACGAATAATTCTCAAGAGGCGGCCCGGGCGCAATGCCCGGGCCATTTTATAAATCAACTTTAATGAACGTGTCCATCCCCACTAGCTAACATCAAAGAAAGCACACCTAAACAGAAAAAAACGAGTGAAGTCAATTTCTCTTTTAACCCCTTATATTGAATGAGCTCTGGGATTAAATCTGCAGCAGCGATATAGATAAAATTACCCGCAGTAAATGGGATAAAATAATTGATATTAATGTGATCCGAGAGGTAATAAGAGATAATCCCACCACCTAAGAAAGTAAGAGCACTGAGAAAATTAAAAACCAAAGCCTGAGTTTTGCTAAAACCACTATGAATAAGCAGCCCAAAATCCCCTATTTCTTGAGGTATTTCATGCAAGGCCGCTGCAATCCATGCGGCAATTCCCATTTTGATATCAACCACAAATAAGGCCCCAATAGTAATTCCCCCTAAAAGGTTATGAAAGCCGTCAGCAATCAAAACTAAATGCCCTATGGGTTTATTATGAACATGTTTATGATCAGAATGATGGCAATGGTGCCAGTGAAGGATATGCTCTAAAAAGAAGAAAGTCAGAAACCCTAACGTTAAACTGATGAAAGCGAGCTTTGATTCATGATGAAAGAGCTCAAACGAACGAGGCAGCATATGAAACATGGCCCCTCCCCAAAGAGAGCCTGCTGCATAAGCAACCATAGGAAGAATTGATTTTTTTAACAATCTATCTGGTAGTAATAAGCTTATGCTTCCTATCAAGGAAACCAATGCCATTAAGAGACCCGAAACGATAATATAAGCAAATGTCGACATGGCAGATAATGTAATGATTCTAACGCAAAAA
>CAYGUN010000312.1:0-2964 GCA_964353025.1 uncultured Bacteriovoracaceae bacterium | reverse complement strand
CTCAATCTTCAATTAATTGTACAAACTTTATCATAAAATAAAGCATCACAATCAAAAGTTTCAAGAGCTTTGTTAGTTTTTCTTCCATGAATATTCTCCTTCCATGGATTAGGCTTCAGTGCCTAGAAAAGAGAATGGAGAAAAGCTAACATTCTAAAATTATTAATCTCTACTCATAACGCTTATTTATGTGCTATAGTATTTTATCTTCCCCTACTCGGTTGAAGATGAGCTTTGTTAGTTATTATAAAAAACCCTCGAATGATTCGAGGGTTTTTTATTTTTTGAAATGATTTTTTTCTTTTTTGAAATTAGAATTCAGCGTTTTTTGGAAACCGTGGATAAGCAATCACATCACGAATATTGCTCATTCCTGTGATATACATGACGGCCCTTTCAAAACCAAGACCGAATCCTGAGTGAGGGACACTACCAAACTTACGCAGATCCAGATACCACCAATAGTTTTCCATTGGCATATTCATCTCTTTCATTCTTGTTATAAGTTTATCTAAATTGTCCTCACGTTGAGATCCACCAATAATCTCGCCCACACCAGGAACCAAGACATCCATGGCCCGAACTGTTTTGCCATCATCGTTTTGCTTCATATAGAAGGCCTTAATCTGCTTCGGGTAATCCGTGACGATAACTGGCTTTTTAAAATGCTCTTCCGCCAAGAATCTTTCATGCTCTGTTTGCAGATCACTTCCCCATACTGGCTTAAAATCAAATTTCTTTTTTGAATTTTCTAAAATTTCTATGGCCTGGGTATAAGTGATTTTCTCAAAAGGAGTATCCTTCACATGAGTGAGAGTTTCCACCAAATCTTTTTGATAGTTTTGGGCCAAAAACTCAAGCTCGTCCTTACAATTTTCCATGGCGTATTCAATTAAATATTTAAGATAGTCTTGGGCCAGTTGGGCATTATCATCCAAATCAAAAAAGGCCACTTCAGGTTCAATCATCCAAAACTCTGCTAAGTGGCGAGCTGTATTTGAATTCTCTGAACGAAACGTTGGTCCAAAAGTATAAATGGCCCCCATGCCTTGAGCGAAAGTTTCACCCTCAAGTTGTCCAGAGACACAAAGAAAGGTTTCACGAGCAAAATAGTCTTTGGAAAAATCGATATCACCCTTGTCTGTTAAAGGAGGGTTCTTGGCATCTAATGTTGAAACCCTAAACATCTCTCCTGCTCCCTCAGCATCTGATGCTGTGACAATAGGAGTATGTAGATAATAAAAACCACGATCGTTAAAAAATTTATGAGTGGCAAAGGCCAAAGCATGTCTTACTCGAAAGACAGCTCCAAAAGTATTGGTGCGTGATCTCAAGTGGGCCACTTCTCTTAAAAATTCTAAGGACGTCGCTTTTTTCTGCAGAGGATAGTCTTCAGAAACTAGGCCTAAAACTTCTACTTGCTTTCCTTGCATCTCAATAGATTTTACCTTCCCTTTAGACTCCACTAAATTTCCCGTCACAGAAATTGAACATCCAATAGAGAGCTTTGCAATATCTGTTTCAAAATTTTCTAAATCCTTATCCACTACGCATTGAATATCTTTTTGGCAGCTCCCATCATTGACCACAATGAAGGCCCCCCATTTGGCGGTTCTGACAGACTTAACCCAGCCTTTAATATTGGCCTCAGTATCTTTGATTTCGGAACTTAAAATTTCTTTTATTACATAGCGTCTAGTCATATCTCAATCCTTTGCACCTAATATAGGAAAAATAATGGTTTTAACACCCCTTGGCCAGCAACAATTACCTCTTTGTTGGCATTTATACTCAGTTTGAATTAGAATAGTGCAAAGGGCCACTATTAATGAAAACACTTATCTTATTTTTTATTATTTTAAGTCTAAATGCCTTCGCTGGAAAAAAGAAGTGCTATATCTTAACCATTCCTTCCGAAGATGGGAGAGAGCTGAATGTGACTTTCTCTAGTGCTAAGTCAGACCTAGTCAAGGCCATGAAAAAAGAGTCTTTCATTAGTGACGATAGTCGTTGTGATGATACTTTCTTTGAATATATTGAAAATCCCAATACTGCATTTGAAATAGATTCCCTATCAGAGAAAAAGGATGAGAGTACTCATATAACTCTTATCTACGATGAAGATGGTGACAATAAAATAAAAAATAGAAGAAAATTTTTAAAAAGATTGGAAAAAGTTAAGCAAAATACCAATCTTAAAATCCTCCAAACGGAAAATAACGGTTTACTAAGAATAGAAGTCACGAAATAATATTGCTATGACAAACCAAGATAGATTTATATGGATTTTAGGTTCCGCTGTTGTTTCAGTACTGCTGGGACTTGCTATTGGCTGGTGGTCACATATCAGAGACAAAAAGAAGAAAAGCCTACCCAAAGAAGAACAAGTCACCATTGATCCTTTTGATATCGCTTTTAATAAAACGAAACTCCCAGCCTATTTTTGGGGAGCTCCCTTCATTCTCTTTGGATTTTATTTAGTTTATTACGGCTTTGCTGAATTTAACTAAAGATGACTCTTTGCTTTACTTCAGACATCTGATCTTTTTCTAGCCTTGGTCCCATTTGAGAGACGATACGAGAAGAAGCAAGACTCGCAAGTTTTCCTGCTGCTGCCATTGAGTGACCCGCAGTAATTCCATAAAGGAAGGCCCCTGCAAACATATCCCCTGCCCCATTGGTATTAATGGCCCGAGTTTCATAAGCTTCGATATCAATAAAAGTGTCACCATCAAAAATAATGGCCCCATTCTTTCCTTGAGTAATAGCAAAGTACTTTGCCATAGATTTCATTTTCTCACGAGCTTCATTAATATTTTTTGTCTCAGTAATACTCATGGCCTCTTCTTCGTTACAAAAAATAAGATCAAGCCCATCACCAATCACTTCTAAGAAATTATTTTTTACAAAGGCCACAACTCCTGGGTCACTTAAAGTTAAAGCGACTTTCACTCCATTTTTTTG
>CAYGUN010000311.1:0-2966 GCA_964353025.1 uncultured Bacteriovoracaceae bacterium | reverse complement strand
GTTTGGACTAGAAGAGTTAGAGAAGTTTGCATGGCTTGGGTATGAATTTCATGACAAAGAAGGAAATACTCACCTACTAGACGTAGAAAAATTAAGAGAAGCAAGAAAGCTAGTTAATGAGTTTTATAATACGAATAAAAAAGTGCTTATTTTAGATTCTAGTTTAAAGAACCCCAAAACAGGCAATCCTCGCATGGCCCAAAATGCTAAAGGAGGCAAATTTTGGCTTAATCCGATGGAGTTTTCTCAGCAGCTATCGGAGAGTTATAGCGCTGACTTTGCAAGACTTATAAGAGCAAGTGTTATTACCCATGAATTCCTTTCTCAAGTAGGCCTTGAATCAACAGGAATTTTTATTTATTCGCAGGTCTTAACCAATAAAGAATTAATTAAGCAAACAAGAGAAGCTTATGACAATTATACGGCGAGTTTATTTGGGAAAAGAGATCCTTTAGACTTTTATGGATGTAATATTGAGGTGTTCAGAAAGATTAAAGATGTAAAATATAAAGTTTGGCAAAATGCAGTTCCGATTAAAACTTATTTAAAGTGGTCACTTGGTTCGGGACATATGGATGAATTTGATGGCAAAGCATATATTCCGAATCCTAACTATATAGTAGGAACAAGCGCCGGCTGTTATTCAGCTGCTCCCTTAGAGGTAAATGGTTTGGCCAAACCTTTAATGGTTTCACAAGATGCATATAAATTTTTATATAAAATTAACAAGGAAACCTATCTTGATTTTTGTTATGTGGTAGGAGATTCGGCAGGTCGTTATGATGGCGGAGGTAGATTTGTTATAAGATATTTGGGAACCAAAGAAGATAGTTGGCATAAATTTGATTACAAGAATCAATTCGAACCTTTTGAACTAGAAGGAGCTCAAAATGCAGTCTTTTCTTGGAAAGATCAAACAGTTGGATTAGACCTTGATATTGAGATTTCTTGTGGCCCAGGTGTGGGGCAATAGCATGTTTACAACCTAGCTATTGTCACAACGCATATAAAGGGATACGTAGTTAAGACTCTTTTTGTTGGAAGTAGGGTGTAACTCCCTCGCTGTCGCGCAACTGTAAAGCCAGATACAACAAGTAAGTGAATATGAATCCCGCGCCAGGAGCTTATTATGTTTTATCTGTTTCTTTTTTTTCCCTTAGCTCTTTTTGCTCAAACACTTTCTATCATCAATGTAGAAGATGATTCTTTCCAAAATCAGAAAAAGCAATCCATTTTTTTTGCTGAGAAAAAGGCCAATACAGACCAAGTTTTTATCTTAAATGCCATTGATAATAATTCCAGCATCCACACCAGTAAAAATGGAGGGTATTCAGGGAACACATCTCTGCTCTTAAGAGGAATGCCAAGTGATTCAACCAGTGTCTATTTTGGAGATATTAGACTAAGTGATCCTTCGGCCTTTAATAGAACGTCAGACCCCTCTTTTTTAAGCTCAGACTTCGCTTCATCCGTTGAAGTTTTAAAAGGCTCTCAAGGAGTTCTTTATGGAAGTGATGCGACTGCTGGAGTGGTTAGGATTACTCCCTCTATGCCATCGACGAGTGGAAGCGAAGCTTCATACAAAATAGGGAGCTTTCAATCTCAGAAAACTTCTATTGAAACTAGCAAGGTCAGTAAAACCAGTGCCTATCAAGTTTCTCTATCCCATTTTATCTCAGATGGATTTAGCAATGTTGGGGATGGTAAAAATGGCGAAGCCGATAGTATTGAAAATTTAAGTGGGTACTTGAATCTTCAAAATGAATACACACCCAATTTTGAGCATGAGCTTTATATAGTCTCTTCTAAATCAACTTTTGATCAGGATAATTTCTGGTCTCCTAATATTGTGATTGATGACGAAAACTACCGAGGCGAAAAGCAAGAATCAATGGCCTCTAATTCATTTAATATAAAAACCAGTCGTGAAAATAAATTTAAGATTAAAACTCAATACTACCAAGTTTTAAGACGTGACCAAGATGATGTTGATAAATACACTTTTGCTCGAGTAGATGATATATTTAGAGGAGAAAATCTTAATATTGCAGTGGAAAATGAGATTAAGTTTTCAAACTATGAAGCACTCATTGCCGTTTCTCATCTTCAAGAGAAGGCCTTGGTTAAATCTAGCTTTGCTAACTTTACTGAAAGGGCAGATCAAGACTCAATCTATACGAATCATAAAATAGGCTTAAATAAACTAAAGCTAGAGCTCGGTGGGAGACTCTCTAACCACAACGCATTTGGAACTCAGTTAAGTTCCACCATAGGGACAAAAATTGAAATTTTAACCAATACATTTGCTTTGGTCAGATACGGGGAAGGATTTAAAAACCCAACCTTATGGGAACTCTATCACCCGGTCAATGGAGAAAAGGGTTTAAATCCAGAGAAATCTCAAAGTTATGATTTGGGATTTGAGTACGTAAGAGGAGAAAATATTAAGGCCCAACTGATTTACTTTCAACAGAGACTAGAAGACCGAGTTGGTTATAATTCAGCTACTAAAAAATTCTATCAAGATAATACTGACGTGAGCTCGGAAGGAGTTGAGGTAGGGCTCAATATTAATAATCAGAAAAATTTCTCATATGACTTGTCTTATACTCATACGGATTCCAAGACAGAAGGCGTGGGGCAAAGTTTAAAGGTGCCAAAAAATAAACTGGCCTCGACCATTGGATGGGCCCCGGTAGGTAATCTTAAATTTCATTTAAGAGGAAAGTTGGTTTCTAGTACTTATGATTTTGGAAATCAAAAACTAGGGAGTTATTACTTATTTGATACAGGTTTTGAAACACAAGCGAGCAAGGAGTTAAAATTATCCATGTCAGTTGAAAATATCTTTAATCGAGAATATGAAACATCATACGGATATAATACTTTTCCACTCACAGTCCAGGCAGGAATGAGTTTAGTTTTTTAATCTTCTTTAAAAGGCTTGAAGCAACAAGAATCGACTT
>CAYGUN010000310.1:0-2971 GCA_964353025.1 uncultured Bacteriovoracaceae bacterium | reverse complement strand
TTCTGTGATTTTAAAGGGCCCGTGTACCTATATTGGTCTCACTTCCGGTGAAGTTCTTTTTAATTATTCTCCCAATGATGGCATGGCAACTGGTGGTGCCGGAGACGTGTTGGCCGGGATTATCGGTGGACTTTTAAGTCAAGATAACAGCATTAAAAATAACAATTCCCTTTTTAATGCTTATGAGAACTTTGATAAAACAGTTTGCCTGGCCGTTAGCATCCACACTCTTGCGGGTAAAATTGCAGCAGAGAAACTGGGGGTCAGGGCCATGAGTGCCACATCCATCATTGATGCTTTATCTGACACCTTCAACGAAATAGATAAGAGAATTGAGTTTTTAATTAATGGCAGCCTATGAACAAGGAAGAACTTAGGAATTGGAAAAAAGTTTATGCCGATGATCTCAGTTATGTTTGTTACGAGATCGAAGACTTAATCGATAAACCTGCTCTTATTATTCTCGAAGGTGACCTAGGTGCTGGTAAAACGACTTTTTGTAAAGAATTCTTAAAAGATGAAGGTGTGTTTTCACCTAGCTATTCTATTATAACTGAGACTCGCAATGCACTTCACGCTGATTTTTACAGACTGAAGAGCTCTGATGAGATTACTCACCTTGAAATTCCCATGTACTTAGAAGAGAAAACTTTCTT
This sequence comes from uncultured Bacteriovoracaceae bacterium, assembly GCA_964353025.1. Taxonomy (GTDB): domain Bacteria; phylum Bdellovibrionota; class Bacteriovoracia; order Bacteriovoracales; family Bacteriovoracaceae; genus CALFYV01. Next base: position 2,315 of record CAYGUN010000310.1, on the reverse strand, counting down.
TATCGTAGAGTGGGGAATGAAGTATATCTATAGGCTTTACCAAGACATTCCTGAAAATTTCGATTACTACCTAATGGAAATAAAAATCAATGATTCCGACTTAAAAAGTTCGAAAAAAGAAGAATTCTCTCGAGATTTTTTCTTTCATCGCCTTACAATGGACTAATTTTTAAATGTAAGATAGGCAATAATTTCCGAGCGAAGTACTTTTGTATATTTATTTCAAGCTGGTGCAAAATGCGACTGGCATTGAAAAAATGAAACTTTTCAAGCACTTAATCTCTTAGTGGTGACACTCTTACACTAGCTGTAAGAAGGTAATTTTTTTTAATTAAAATACTTGAAGAAAAAGTTGACGAGAATAAACGAATAAGGTGATACTTATTAAGAGATGTTTTTGGTCTGACATGGTGAGTTTATGTTCTGACCACGGAAGGACAGAGACGATCTCAGAAGGGTATTCAAGGAGTGCTTTACCCACTCTCGTTACACTTCTAATTTATATTTAGTTTGTGAACGTTTCGAAAAAATTATGGAGGATTAAAATGAGACTTACATCGAAAGGACGTTACGCGGTTAGAGCAATGCTTGACCTAACTTTTAACTCAAACGGGAACCCTGTTAGACTTCAAGAGATTTCTACAAGACAGGCCATTTCTCTTCACTACCTAGAACAACTATTCAGAAAATTAAGAACTGGTAAAGTTGTTAAGTCTGTACGTGGACCAGGTGGTGGTTATGTGCTTTCTCGTTCAATGGACGAGATTTCTATGAAGGATGTTCTTGAATGTGTTGGAGAGAACATTAACCCAGCAAAGGACATCAATGGTGCCCCTAGCTCTGGTGTTGACGCTTCTGCTTATGCTAATGGAGTGACTGTTTCTACAGTTGAATTTAGCTTAACAAGAAATTATTTCAGAAACCTTGGTGTAATTATGCAAGAGTATCTTGCAACAACCACACTCGGAGATTTATTCCGTGAAGGTAAGGAAGCTGCTTTTTCTGCTACTGCTGCATCAACTTCTAACGAAGCCAATGCAAACAATAGCGGTATCTCTGCTATCCGTCCTTCAATCGGCGAAATCAACCAATAGAGGTTGATGAGTTGATAAGTTTTATAGCTTACTGGACAACCTCCATAGGTAAGCATATACATGGCGAATGAATCGAATATACTGTGATTATAACGCTACATCCCCCTTGGCCAGCTCGGTAAAAGAGTATTTGGCGAAGGGGGATTTTCATTTTGCCAACCCAGCATCTATTCATACGAGTGGAAAAAAGTCCCGATTCGAAATTGCTCAGATCACAGAGTTTTTAAAATCTCATTTTGGTCTTAAAACTCATGATCTGTTTTATCACTCGGGAGCAACAGAAGGGATCAATACAATTCTGCGAGATAATGGCCATCTCTTCTATTTCACGAGTGATCATCCTTGTGTCACTGAAACAGCAAAAAATTTAGATTCCACTGCACTTAAGATAGGCAGTGAAGGGCTTGTTGATATTGAAGAAGTGATCCAAAAAATAAATAAAGTGCCAGGAAAGAAAATTCTTAATTTTACTTGGGTCCATAATGAGACGGGAATTGTCTGGGATCTTACTTGGGCCCAGCGAATTAAACAAGAGACGGATTGTCTCATTCATGTGGATGCAGCTCAAGTTGTGGGTAAAATTAAAAACTATAGGCAACTCAATCCTCATTTAGATTTTTATACATTCTCTGCCCATAAGTTTGGAGCATTAAAAGGAATAGGTTGGTCTTTTTTTAGAAAGAGCAATACTCCAAAAACATTATTTTTTGGTGGAGGACAACAAAAATCCTTACGCTCTGGCACTGAAAACTCACTTGCCATAAAAACCATAGAGCTTGCATTACTTGACACTGAAAACTCTTTTAGTGAGTCTTTGTTGCAAAAGAAAAATCAAATTGAGCAAGAGCTTAAAAAACTATTAGGTGAGCAATTGGTAATTATTGGTGAAAATTCACCTCGGAATTTAAATACTATCAATTTTATCTACAAAAAAGAGAAGGCGGATGTTGTTTTGACTGCATTTGACCTACAAGGACTGGAAGTTGGGACCGGATCTGCTTGTGCATCAGCATCTGTCAAAAAAAGTCAAACTCTCATCGATATGGGTTATGGAGAGTATGCTGCTTATGGAGTTAGGATTTCATTGGGGCAATCTAGTAATGTATCGGACATAATAAATTGCCTGTCTCAGAGCTTTCATTCACTTTAAGAGTTTCTCAGTTATAATATTCCCATGCCAAGTATTTTAAGAAGAATTAAAAGAAGAGAATTTGCTGGTTT
>CAYGUN010000309.1:0-2985 GCA_964353025.1 uncultured Bacteriovoracaceae bacterium | reverse complement strand
CACAAAAGAAAAATAAAATGAAAGCTTTTAAGCCCCCATATTAAATCAGTATGTGAATGGAGCAATAACCCACTAAAACACAAACCACTTAAAGTTCCAATGGAGAGGACTACATTACGAGTAGAGAAAAAGACTCGAATTTCATCTGCTTTTAAAAGTGAGGAAATCCACGAGTTCCAACTCGGAGACGAGGACAAGGCCAATGACCAGTAGATAGTAACAGCGACAAACAAAAGCGAGTAATGCTCTTTAATACTCGTATCAAAAAAGATAAGCCCCAGAAAAAGTAGGGACTGAATAAAAACCGCCGTCACCGTCCAATTTTTATAGCTTTTTACTTTATTAATTCCAAAGGGGGAGAACATTTGAATAAATCCACCCACAACAATGGGGACTGTCACCAGGATGCCAGCTTGTAATTCACTATGACCTAAATGCAGAGAGTATGCCGCAAAATAAGCTTCACCAGCTCCAATCATGAGAGAGTAAAAAAAAGCGTCCAGGTATCTAAAGGTCATCTAAGATATACTAGCATAGAAGCTAGAGGCCTAAAACCTTAGCAAAAAATAAAGGTACAACAATAGTTGCGTCAGATTCAATGACAAACTTTGGAGTATCGATATCAAGTTTTCCCCAAGTAATTTTCTCATTAGGTACTGCACCTGAGTAAGATCCATAACTGGTCGTAGAATCAGATACCTGACAAAAATAACTCCAAAAAGGAATATTCTCTTCTTCCATATCTTGATAAAGCATAGGGACGACGCAAATTGGGAAGTCGCCCGCAATTCCACCACCAATTTGAAAGAAACCAACCCCACTTCCTTTGCAGTTAGCGATATACCACTTAGCAAGCCAAGTCATATACTCAATACCTGACTTCATTGTTGAAGCTTGTAGCTCTTCTTTTAAGCAATAACTAGCAAAGATATTGCCCATAGTTGAGTCTTCCCAACCAGGAACGACAATAGGAAGGTTTTTCTGAGCTGCTGCTAGCATCCAACTGTCTTTGGGATCAATTTGATAATATTGCTCTAAATCTCCAGACAAAAGCATCTTATACATATACTCATGAGGGAAATAGCGCTCCCCTTTATCTTCTGCTGTCTTCCATTGGCCATGAATATGCTTTTGTAATCTTCTAAAGGCCTCTGTTTCAGGGATACAGGTATCTGTTACTCGATTAAGACCGCTCTCTAGTAGCTCAAATTCCTCAGTTGGTGTCAGGTCACGATAGTTTGGAATTCTTTTATAATGGTTGTGGGCCACGAGATTCATAATATCTTCTTCCAGATTTGCTCCCGTGCAACTAATAATTTGCACTTTATCTTCGCGAATCATCTGCGCCAGAGTCTTTCCAATCTCTGCCGTACTCATGGCACCGGCCAGAGTAATCATCATCTTTCCTTTAGAATCAAGATGAGCTTTATAGGCATTACTGGCATCAACTAAGGCCGCAGCATTAAAGTGTAAAAAGTTTTTATCTATAAAATCTGATATATGTCCCATGGTCGTCCTTATGAATCATCGCTTAGTTTTTTATAATTTTTTTCAATATGTTTTATAATTTCTCGTGCAATATTTTTTCCTGTTGCACCTTCAATACCTTCAAGACCTGGAGAGGAGTTCACTTCAAGAATCTTCGAACCGGATTTACTTCTAATAAGGTCCACTCCTGCGACATTAAGTCTCAATGCTCGAGTTGCGGCCAGCACAATTTCTCTCTCTTCTTTAGTAATTGTGACCTTCGAGGCTGTGGCCCCACGATGAATATTTGCCCTAAATTCCCCTTCTTTGGCAACCCTTTTCATACTACCCACAATTTTCTCTCCCACCACAAAGCAGCGCAAGTCTTCTCCGTTGGCATCTTTAATAAATTCTTGCACCAGAAAATTGGCCTTAAGCTCTGAGAACGCATCTATTAGACTTTCAGTCGCATTTTCTGTTTCTGCTAAGACAACTCCCTTGCCTTGTGTCCCTTCAATAAGCTTCACCACGTTGGGAGCACCTCCAACAAGTTCAATTAAAGTTTTTGATTGCAGAGTATTATTAGCAATACTTGTCTTAGGCAAAGGAATACCTTTGCTTGATAGCAGTTGTAGAGAGCGTAGTTTATCTCTTGCTCGCCCTATGGCATTAGATGAGTTCAAACAATACTTGCCCATCATTTCAAATTGCCTGACGACTGATACTCCATAGACTCCACTACTGGCCCCAATACGAGGAATAATAGCATCTATATTCTGTAACTTTCTTTTCTTGTAATGGACCATGGGGGCCCCAGTTGCAATATTTAAAAAGCATAAGGAAGGGTTTATCACCTCAACGGTGTGCCCTAATTCCTTTGCCTCTTCAATGAGTCGTTGAGTTGAGTATAGGTGTTTATTTGCAGATAGAATGAGAAGTTTCATTGCTTATTCTTCTTTTTGTTACCAGGAATAGTCTGAGGCATGGGATCGATCATATTAACTCCGAGATGCAAAATCCTTGTTCCGGCATCACAATTAGGCTTAATATTTTTACCTATGACAATCCCCGACCTTTTTGAACGAATTTCTTCTTTCACATGTCCAAATACATCATAGACCTTAGCAATCAGATCTCCTTCTTTAATTGAATCTGCTAATTGTGGAAAAACATCAACGATTCCCCCCTTAGACGAATACATCCAAAACGAATGCTCACATACTTTTGCGTTATCAACCATATTTTTCACTCGACCTGGAATCATTTTAAAATACTTAAGCGTATTTAATATCCCCTCGAGCGTTTCATCAATCAAGGTATGTTGAAAAGCACTGGGGTTACCAATTTCAATAGTTATAGCTGGTATGCCATGCTCGTTGGCCCAACCTCTTAGAGTTCCTTCCTCATCATATTTTTTCAAAATAATTTGTGGGTTTTGCAAAAAGGCCAATGTCTGGCAAATATCATTATCTAAGTCGGCCCTAATATAAAGACTATTCACTCTTCCCGTACTGGCAG
>CAYGUN010000308.1:0-2985 GCA_964353025.1 uncultured Bacteriovoracaceae bacterium | reverse complement strand
AGTGGAACTCTGAATATAGCTTTAAGCATCCTGTAAATATTCGAGTTGTGACTCATGATAAGCCTGGTATTCTTTCTTCAATATCCAAAACAATTAATGGCCTTAATATTAATATCAGAAGTGCTATTGCGAGAACTCTACCTGACTTAAAAGGAAGTTTTATCTTTGAAGTCGAGGTAAAGGACTATTCGGAGTATCTTAAAACCGTGAGTGCTATTGAATCTATGGAAGAAGTCATTAGTGTGACGAGAGCCTAGATGCACATAAAGTCTGAATATTTGTATAAATTAGATTTATAAAAACTTAGTATGATGTTCAGAGGGCTTAACTATATTACTATTAATGTCTAAACCTTTTGCTGCGGGGTAATTCCTAGCTTCAAGGTATTCATTAAAAATCATTTCTCTTTTAAATGTAGACCAAATAATAGTGAGTTCATTTGCCATCCTTGGCCAACTAATGAGTCTTGTTCCTAAACCCCTCAAGAACAACTTCTCTCATTGTTTTACTTACAAAATCTGCTTGTCAAAAAGGTAATTTAGTCTGCTATTTGCCCCTAGACTAAGTAGTGGAAATGAAAAGAGCAGTTGATTAAACTTCTCCTAGAAATAATTACATTTTGTGATTGCTCTCTTTGAAAATGGGCCTGCCCCTTATTTTTAGTAATCTCACTACCCCTACAGGGCAGAGAATAGGGCTTTTAGCTTAAGGTGTTGAAATTTATAGTTTTCTTCTTAAAAAAGAGAAATCGCTTAAACCTGACGGGTACCTTATTTTTTTTTTAATAATACCGATAATCAAGAGTGAAGTTATCATTGATTTCTATGTTTTTAATAACGTCGTTAGGCGCTAGCGAGCTTTGTCGAGATGAGGTTTCTTCTAACTTGGAGCAAGTTGAGCCAATCAAAACTGTTGTTCAAGATTGTCGAAATAATTCAATAGATTTTATTCCTAAGAGTGAATGGGCATCTTTAAAAGAAGAGATATATGCTAATGAGCTATTAACTGATAAAGAACCAAAAGGAGATTGTTTTAAAAGAGCATCCCTAATTGCCTTTTATCTGGACTCCAAAGGTTATAAGTCTGAAAAAATTATGTTTGCACCATCTAGCCAAATTGCGAGCTTTAAAGAGCATGAAGATGGTTGGGAAGCTTTATATTACAGCAATCACATTGCAAACGTTGTATCTATTCAAGAGAATGGGCGTATCAAAAAATATGTTCTAGACCCGATGTTTGAAAAAGAATTAGTCCCCATAGCCGAATATGTTGAAAGCTCTTCATCTTTTAGTACGGACTTATTGAATTATGAATTGCTCCCTATGAACTATGAGTACAATAATGAAAGCCAGCTTCCTCGACCAAATTTTAAAGCACCATGTAGTTTTTCTAAGGTATTACTAGAGACCTATAGAAACGAAATTTCTAAAGTTGGAAGATATTCTGATACTGTTCGAGTTAGATTTAAGACTAAAGAGATGGCTAAATACTCTTATCAATTAATGTATGGCCTTATTAATAATGATTTTAAATCTTGGTATAAACAAAATCGTTCAAAGAAAGATGAGCTGATAAGAGTATTTGATAATTATAAGGGACTAAGTAAATATGAAGACTTCATAAAGCATGGGATTGAGATGCTTGATTCTATAGAATAAATAGAATTGGCTTTTTTAAATGAGAGAGATTTTTTGCCCTATTTTTTGAGTTATTAAACTTAGTATCCGTTCTCTTTTAGGAATCTTTCAGCTCTAATGGCCGCTTGGCAACCAGAACCCGCCGCTTGGTAGTGGGAGTCTTGAACGTCACCACAAGCAAAAACAACCAGCAATATTATTACTTCGATTAAAAGCCCGATCTTTAATCCTAGTTCCCAGTTTACTTTGCAGATGGCTTTGTAATCTGTTCTTAGTTGAGATAAATTTAAGATCGCAGGTCTTCTCCTTTTTTTGCTTCACTTGCTGGTGAGCTTTAATTGGAGCTTGACCTATGCTTATCGTCAAATAACCGTCTCTTCATGTCTCTGCAATACGCCATTTCAAATCGAAGAGCGTTGGACAAAGCAAGCGCTAGAAGATTTAGAATCGGCTCGTGAATATATTTTAGATAAAAATCCTTCTCTTTTGCCTTCCACCATGGAGCAAGTTTTATTGGCAATAGAGCAGATAAAAAGTTTTCAGAATCTGCCCAGCCAGGAAGAGTTAAGTCAACAAAAGAGTTAATTTAGCCAACTATTCCATTTATTATCGTTTATAGGAAAAAAAGGAATAGTATTGAGATACTTGTTTTTTTCCATCAATCTAGGAAATGGTCATAATACAGCTAATTCTCATGATCTTCCGGGATATTCTCTTTATCCCAGAATAATAGAATAAAACTTGTTTTAACAATTTTTATGGCCTCTTTCATTACAAGTTTCACACTTGTCCAGCTACTATAGCTGGTTTGCATTCCAAGGTAGGTGAACTCAAATTTATCAGAAGGAGCTGAGAGGTTTTCCATCAACCATTTAATTCTAAAAATATGGTAATCACTTGAATCAATAACTACATGCTTGTGTTCATTTGATTTTCTTAGATAGTGAAGAGTGTAGATAACATTCTCAAGAGTATTTCTAGCTTGATAATCAATTTCGATAAGTTGGGATTTTTCTTTTATTCTCGCAAGCTCTTTGCTTTCATCATCTTCATCATTATTATTCAAAATGGGATTGTTTTCTAATTTTCTTTCCGCTGTGGCCTCGTGGGGCTTAACCTGTTTTTCAATGAGGGTTTCAACTGTATTTTTATTATACACACCACTGATGAAAACTTTGGCGTTAGGGTAGGATTTTGAAAGCTCCATTCCAAAAGCGATTCTGCCAGCTCCTCCTGTGTAAATAGCAATGAGATCAGGAGTCTTTTTATAAAGTTTAGCTTGGGCTTGGGTATACTCCTTTTGCCCATATATAGGAATGGAGACACCAATAGTTGTTATAATCAGAAT
>CAYGUN010000307.1:1606-2995 GCA_964353025.1 uncultured Bacteriovoracaceae bacterium | reverse complement strand
ACCTTAGATACTTACTCTTTGAAACAGTATGAAAATACTTATCTCCTTTCAAGTAAAAACCTTTAAGGATTTTGATAATATGTGACAAAAAAAGAACTATTTTAATACTTTTTTGAGGAAACGGGCTGTATGAGAGTTTTTACAAAGACAAATTTCTTCAGGAGTTCCTACGGCCATAACTTCGCCACCATTTTTTCCACCCTCGGGACCAAGATCGATAATATAATCAGAATTTTTGATAATATCCAAATTATGTTCAATAACAAGAACGCTATTTCCAAAATCAACCAATTTATTAATGGCCTTAAGTAAAATATCAATATCGTGAAAATGTAGACCAGTAGTAGGCTCATCTAAAACATAAAGGCAGTGGCCACGAGGTTTTTTTGACAACTCTCTAGATAGTTTTAGTCTTTGTGCTTCTCCGCCAGACAATGTTGTTGCTGGTTGTCCTAGTTTCATATAGCCAAGTCCTACATCGTAAAGAGTGTTTATAGCACGAGATATTTTGCTGTGGTTTTGAAAAAAATCTTTTGCTTCCTCGATAGTCATATCTAAAACTTCAGAGATGTTTTTTCCACGATAAAGTATAGAAAGTGTTTCCGTATTATACCTTTTTCCATTACAAGAATTACAGATGATAAAAACATCTGGTAGAAAATGCATTTCAATTTTTAAAGTCCCATTACCTTCACATGTTTCACATCGACCACCTTTTACATTAAAGCTAAACCTTCCTGTTTTATAGCCGCGAACTTTGGCTTCATTTGTATTTGAATAAAGGGTCCGAATATCATCGAATAACCCTGTGTAAGTAGCGGGGTTAGATTTTGGAGTTCTTCCAATAGGAGATTGATCAAGTTCAATAATGGAGTCAATTTTATTTGCACCAACAATGCTTTTATAATTAGCAAAATTATTAGATTTTTTATTTATAGTATTCTTTATAGCAGGCACTAAGATTTTATGAATGAGTGTTGATTTACCTGAGCCGCTCACGCCCGTAATGCATGTCAGATTATTCAATGGAATTGAAACATCTACATTTTTAAGATTATGCTCAGAAGCGCCCTTTAATTGAAGAAAGTCAGAAAACTCCCTCCTACTGCCACGTTGTGATATTACTTTAGTACCATTAAGAAAATCAGCAGTAATGGAGTTTGCTTCTTTCTTAAATTTTTCCAGTTCACCCTGCGCAACAATCATTCCTCCATGAACACCAGCACCTGGGCCCATATCGACAATATAATCGGCTTGTTTCATTGTTTCTTCGTCGTGTTCAACAACAATAACTGTATTGCCCAGATCTCTAAGTGAATGAAGTGTATTAATTAATCTTTCATTATCTCTTTGATGTAGACCAATACTTGGTTCGTCTAAAACATAAAC
>CAYGUN010000307.1:0-1506 GCA_964353025.1 uncultured Bacteriovoracaceae bacterium | reverse complement strand
GAGTTTCTTGTTCTTTCAGAACCAGTTTCTGTATACTTTTTAGTGAGCCAATTTATAATTCCAGGAAATTCTTTTTTAAAATTAAATTGTGAATTCTCAGACTCAAACTTATAGGTATAAATAGTATCAGAGCCACCAAAAAGAGTATCAATAAACTTTTTTTCGTAAGATTTAAGTGGTTTATCTAAATTGATCCCCTCTTTTTTTGCAACTGATTTAATCATTTGAGAAAGAAAGGAGTTTTTATTAATAATAGGAATAGCGCCATTATTCAAACTCAGTGAATTATCAAATATCAAGCTTTCCTTGTTAAAACCCTTTGATTCTCCAAGTCCATTGCATTTTGGACATGCTCCTAAGGGCGAGTTAAAAGAAAATAATCTGGCTTCAAGCTCAGGGTAACCTTTGTTTGTTTCGCTGCAATAGAGTTTTTCTGAATAAAATATATCTTTATCATTATGATGAATAATAACAAATCCATTCGAGTTTTTAAGTGCAAGTTCTACTGAGTCAGTTAACCTTGCTTTAATTCCATCCTTTAAAACAATCCGGTCTATAATAAGATCTACGTCATTGAATTTAGTCTTATGAATCTTAATGTCTTCACCTAAGACTTTAGTTTCACCATTTAATCTTATTCGACTAAACCCCATCGTAAGATATTTATTTAAAAGCTCTTTATGCTCACCTTTTTTATTTCTTAAAACAGGTGAGATAATTTGAATTTTTTCTCCTGTTTGGATTTTTAAAACGGACTCAACAATTTGCTGAGCACTTTGAGCACTCAGAGGTTTACCGGATTCTGGTGAGTGAGCAGTTGATACTTTTGCAAAAAGAACTCTTAGGTAATCATAAATCTCTGTGACTGTGCCTACGGTTGAACGAGGATTTCTGGTCGTTGATTTTTGATCAATTGCAATAGCTGGAGATAGGCCAGAAATTGATTCAACATCAGGAGGCTCTATTTGACCTAGGAATTGTCTAGCATAAGATGAAAGGGATTCAATATACCTTCTTTGTCCCTCAGCATAAATTGTGTCAAATGCAAGTGATGACTTGCCTGAACCAGAAGGGCCAGTAATAACGGTAAGTTTATCTCTTGGTATATCAATCGATATATTCTTCAAGTTATGAACATTGGCCTTACTAACTTTAATAAATTTCAATTGAGCACCTTATTTTTAAATAACCAGTTAAAAAGATAATAGCAGCCTTGATAGTTTGCACAGTTTTTTCCAAAAAGATCAAAAGCGGTACCATGGTCAACACTTAATCTTAGAAAAGGTAATCCAAATGTAGCATTAATTCCCTGCAGTTTATATTTAGATTTAAAGTAAATAAGGCCCTGGTCGTGAAACGCGTAAATAATTAATTGATTAACCCCTTTAAAATAAGTATGAAGAACATCGCCTGAATATGGGCCTTGAGATTTAGGAATTGATTTAACTGCTTCCTGAATATGTCTCTCTTCATCACCCATTAATCCATTTTCACCAGCATGTGGGT
>CAYGUN010000306.1:0-2995 GCA_964353025.1 uncultured Bacteriovoracaceae bacterium | reverse complement strand
GCCAAGTCATAAAGGTATGAACATAGGTGAGATGTCTTATATGTTTTAATCGAATTTTGAACTTCTGTATTAAAGTCAATAAGTTTTAAAATGAGGTTTTTCTCAAGTGGGTGCACCAGCTGTGACCAGTCAATGGTTTCCTTCTTGATGCCAGAATTTATCTTATTAATCATAGACTGAATTCTTGCATGAACATATTGGACGTATGGCCCTGATTCACCATCAATTTTAAGCCACTCACTCATATCAAAAACAATTTTTTTAGTGGGATCAATTCGGTTCATTCCAAATTTAATAGCACCACTGGCGACAATATTGGCCGTTTTATCAATCTCAGACTCACTCCATTCAGCAGTATATTTACTAAGGTATTGCTCCTTAATTTCTTTTTGCATTTTTTGAATCAAATCTTGTAAGGGAACGATATTTCCTTTTCTGGAACTCATGGCACCGTCGGGAAGTTCAACGAAGTCATACTGTAGGTGGTAGCAGTCTTTTGCTTGCTCAAAGCCCATTTTCTCTAAGGTCTTAAAAACTTGTTGGAAGTGCCTAGCTTGGCGCTTGTCTACCACATAAATATTTTTTTCAATCTTAAAGTCTTGAAACTTGCGCCATGCCAGTTCAATATCTTTAGTTGCGTATAATCCTGTCCCATCTGATTTAAGAAGCAGACAAAAGCCCAATTTATCCTCACTTAAATCAATCCCAACAGCACCTTGATCTTTAACAAATAGGCCTTCATCATAGTATTTTTTAATCAGGGCCACACTCTGAGCATCAACTTCGGACTCCCAATACCATTTGTCGAATTGGACATTGGCCCAATTGTAAACATTTTGCATCAGATCAATCGACCATTGTGTGGTCTCTTTCCATAAATCAAAATATTCACCTTTTCCATCATGCAGTTCATGCAAAATTTGAGTGAGCTCAGCTCTATTGCTCTCTTCAAACTCTGAGCCTCTTTGATCTTCTAAGAGGTTATTGGCCTTGGTATACATACTTCCAAGCCACGCACCTTTATTATTCGCGGGAGTTTTTTCTTTGTTGTGCTTTTTCATATACCAAAGGCATTTGGCCACGTGAGTTCCGACGTCTCCAGGAAAAGTGGAAGAGATGACTTCATGGTTGGTGTATCGTAGTAATTTGACGATTGCGTCCCCCAGGCAGAGGTTTCGCATATGCCCCACATGAAGCTCTTTATGAGTATTGGGTTGAGAGTACTCAATCATAACCTTTGGCGTGTCCTCGTTCATTTTTAAGCTAAAGAAGCTCTCATTAATAATTTGTGTGAGAACTGTAGAGCTCGCAGCAGTAGTATCAATAAAAATATTAAGATAAGGCCCTACTGCTATCCATTTTTCAACATACTGAGTTTGACCTTCACTTAATTTTTGAGCTAGATCAGTAGCAATCTGGGCGGGAGACTTTTTAAGTTCTTTTGCCAAAGCAAAACAACCATAGGCCAAATGCCCCATTTCAATATTGGGAGGAACGACTAGCTGTGAGTAAGTTTGAGCGAGTTCAGTCTTTAGAGCATCCCTAATTGCTTCAGCAATTGATTTTCTCACTTGGTTGTGCAAAATAGAGGACATATTTACTCCGTTTCTAACTTCAAAAGCATTCAAACCGATAGGATCTTTATAATAAAGGAAAAACTAGCAAATGTGGATAATACTGGCACTCTTTTTTTCAACAGCTGATGCGCAGAGGATCTACCGTTCAGAGAGGATTGCCCCTGACTATTTTGAAGGGCCTAATCTTGTTTATGACTGCCAGGGAGGTCATTTTGTTTGTGCCGCTGATTCGAGCCTAGAAAATTGTCAGCGAAGAAGGGCCAAAGCAGACGAATTTGATATTAAAAAATGGCCATGTGTGAGTATTAAGAAGACCGAAGATACGATTGCCTGCCATAAGGTGGCCGCAAAATTAATAGATAATCCTATCGCTAAAGATCTTTGCTATAGGAGAGAATTTAGGCACGACCTTAGAAAACTTTAAGATACATGACTATATGAGCTCCCACGGTGGGAATATCAAATACCTCTCCATGACAGACAAAACCCATTTTTTCATAAAACTTCTGGGCACTTACTCGGGCATTGCACCAAAGAACATCACAATTTCGCTTTTTAAGCTCTTCAATGGAGAATTTTATTAACTGGGCGCCTAGACCCTGCTTTTGCGAACTTGGATGCGTGGCCATACCTCTTAACTGGTAGGGGGTTGTGGCCTGGACTTCGTTGGGTTGAACCTGGTAAAAAGAGGCAATACATTTAATGATCCCATTATCTTCAATTGCGATATGAAAAGTACTAGTATTCTCATCATCTCGAAAATAACAAGTTTCAAGAGGGAGTCCTGTTCTTAAAACGAGTTGTCTCAAGGGGTAAGTTTCTTCAGTTTTTATTATTCTTGTTTTCATTTAAATCAAAGAGATGCGAATTAATTTCTCTAATGCGATCCTCATCAAGGTTTGAGTGAAGGCTTCCATAATAACATTAGGATAACCTGTATCGGTGCCTGTCCAATCGGCTTTTAGAAGAAAAAGGCATTTACCTTCATACTTTGCAACATGAATATTTCCTTGTAGGCCCTTGAACATCCCCCAGTCAAATTCAAATGGATAGGTCCCAGGTTCTTTTATACGAGCAATCTTAAATTTTAGAATCATCTTATTTGGTAGAAGGGTATGATCGAAGATGAGATGTATTTTTTGCTTTTCGTCGTCATAAGCACTATAAATAGTAAAATCAATAAAATCTTTGTATTTTTCGTACATAGAAATTTTTCTTAGGGCCCGTGAACATTTTTTTGGATGCAGGCCCGTAACAAAAACACTAAGAGTTTGGGTTTTCATTTTTGAGTTGCTGTCCACATTTGAATCAGAGATAACCTCGAGCTTTTCGACCTTTAGTCTTTGTTCATCGGACAGTTGAAGCTTACCCTGATAAAATTGATTCAACGCAATGTTTGCGTAACAGCTTGCAACAAT
>CAYGUN010000305.1:0-2997 GCA_964353025.1 uncultured Bacteriovoracaceae bacterium | reverse complement strand
TTTAAATTCTCTAAAACAAACTTCCTGTCCGCCACACTATTAATGGGCCGCGACTCCCCTTTTAGTCTTTTAACACTCGCATCTGAGTTCAAGCCTAAAAAAAGAAGCTCACCCTGCTTTTTAGCTTCATTTAAATAAGCAACATGCCCACGATGAAGAATATCAAAGCATCCATTAGTAAAAACTATTTTTTTATCTTTATTTTTTTGAAGAAATTTTAAAGCTGAATCAGTAAGAATCATTTTTAATAACTTTTGTATTCGTCATTCTACCTTGAAAATCAATTATTGAACCAAGGCCAAGAGTGAAAAGATTAAAAAGCGTTATTATTGAGCGAGAAAATGTTTGATACAAACTAAGATTTTGTGATTCACTTACTACTTTCAAATTAAAAATTGATTTTCCGATTGTAGAAAATTGAGTTTTTTCTAAAAAGCTGAAGTAAAAAATATAATAAAGAAAAAGTAGAGGCATAAAATATAAATACAGACCATCAGAGAAAAGAAAACCTAATAAGTTTTGAAAATTAGAAAAAGTGCTCACAAAAATAATAGCAACTGTGGCAAGGAATAAAAAAGCAACTAGCAGAATATCTAACAACCAAGCTGCTGCTCTCACATATAAACTAGCATCAACTGGCATACTTATAAGAGAGTCTTCAAAAGACTCAGCTTTTAAGCTGAACTCTTCTTTTACTTCTTTGGTGATTTCAATTTTTTCATAGAAAGGAGCAAGAGCGCCTCGATCCATAGAATCAGCTTCGCCATTAAATCTTTTTTGTGCCCTATCAAGCGTTTCAGCAAGGGCTGCGGCCCTACTCTTTAATTCATTTGTCGTAGGAACAGATTTTGAAATTTCTTTCTTCTTTTGATGAAACCCTAAACCTTTTGTAATAGGTTTAAATGAAAAATCAATCTCTTCGTTGCCTGTCTCTTGCATACGTCCTCTTTAATAAAATTTATTTATATGCACTCTTAATTTAATTTCTCATAATCTATGCAGAGATTCAACTGAATTTGGCAAGGCAGTAGCCCATGGCAGCACTTAGTGCAGTTGGTGCCCTTAAAATAGGGGTAGGTAGTGTTTCAAAGTTCACAGTATCTAATTGGCGCAAAATGGATAATTCGTTTTCAGAAAACCCTCCTTCAGGGCCAATGAGAAGAAGTATATTATTTGTATCCAAACTCTGACTCTTGTTTTGAGTTGATTCCGGATGAAAGCATTGGATATTGGAGTAGTTTGCAAAAGGAAGCTCTTTAAAATTCATCACAACTTCCACTTCCAGTTTAAAACTATTATTGGACTGCTCCATGGCGCTTGTAATAAGGCTCTCTATCCTCTCCATTTTGGGCCACCTTGCATCCGAATACTCAGCCTCAACCAAGTATAGCTTTCTAATTCCAAGCTCTACGGCTTGTTTAATGCATAGATCAAGGGCATCTTTCTTAACTAGGCCCAAGACAATATCAATTGAATGCGATCGATTGTTCTCATATCTTTCCACTATTTTTAATTTTACACTTGTCTTGGAGGTTTCAATGATTTCAGTCAAAGAAGAAACCCCTCTTCCATTTAATAATAGTAATTTTTCGCTTTTTTTCATTCTTAAGACATTGAGAATATGATGTGATTTATCTTTAGGAAGAGTAACCTCTTCTAACTCAAGAAAATTTATATCCAGGTAAACAGATCTCATTTTTTACGAATTAAAATGGCTGCCCAATCGCCTTTGTAGATTGTTTTTAAATGCTCAATATCTGAGGCCGTTTCAAAATAAGCTATAGTGTCAGCCACTTGGCTTCGAAGTAGACCAGATAAAATCAGTAATCCATTACCAGACAATGAGCTTGTCAGAAAGCCTTTTTCTAAAAAAAGAACGTTTTGCAAAATATTTGCAAAAACAAGGTTGTATTCATTTTTTATTTTTGCTCTCTCATGAGAGGTTAATACACGTATATTTTCATCTTCTACAAAGTTGTTTAATTCTAGGTTTTGTCTTGTATTAATTAATGCTCCTTCGTCAATATCAACAAGATCGCACTCCCTTCCACTCGATAACAAGAAAGCCAAACCTAAAATCCCTGAGCCACATCCAAAATCCAAGCAAGATTTAAACGTTCTGCCCCTATCCATAATTTCAGAAAAAAGTTTTAAACAAAGAAAGGTGGTTTCATGAGTTCCTGTTCCAAACCCCATTCCAGGATAAATTTTTACGATCGTTTCATAATGATCCGTTGGTTCAATCCAAGATGGTGTCACTAGAATTTTATTTGAAACTTCAATTGGAGCATATGATTTTCTCCAAGTAAGGTTCCAATCTTCATCCTCAAGCTCATTCACTTCTACTTTAATATCCGAGATTTTGGAAAGCTCAAGCAATAGGTCTTTATCTAGGTTTTCAAAAAAAAACTTCTTTTTTTCTAAAGAACAAAGAGCTTCAACTTCCTCTAATACCTCAAGCGGAACATCTCCTCCCGAGTAGGCCCTCTCTCCTAGTATTCTATCAACTTCTGCTTCATTCAAATTAAAATCTGTTGAGCCTATACAATTATAGCGCTCAATCAAACTATCAATTTCGGGTTGAAAATTAGCATTCTGTGAAAAATCAATCGTCATCTCAATATAGCTCATGCCTCAAATTATACAAATTCATTACAAATAACAATGTAAAATCAAAAACTTAGAAATATTTACACCCTGCAGTATTAAGTTATACCTATATCCGCTGTTATAGTGTATAAAAAGCCATGCTTTTAATAGGAATAGCCGGCGGTTCAGGCTCGGGAAAAACAACTTTTGCTAAGAGAGTCCTCAAAAATGTAGAGGCCGGTAACTGCACCATACTACATATGGATTCCTATTACCTACCTACTGGCCATTCCATTATAAAATCACCTAAGGGCAAACCTAATTTTGACCATCCTCGGGCCTTTGACTGGCCGCTTTTAAGAGAACATTTACAGATGCTCAAAGATGGATACAAGGTTAATACTCCAA
>CAYGUN010000304.1:1984-3021 GCA_964353025.1 uncultured Bacteriovoracaceae bacterium | reverse complement strand
TCTATCCACTGACCTAATTCTAAATCACCAAGCTGAATATTGCCAAAACTTTTTCGGATAAGTCTTAATGTAGGATAACCGACAAATGAAGTCATCTTTCTCACTTGCCTGTTTTTTCCTTCAGTTAGAGTGATTTCAAGCCAAGCGGTAGGAATGTTTTTTCGCTCTCTAATAGGTGGATCACGCTCAAAAACTGCCGGCTGCGTGTTCAGTAATTTAACCTTACAGGGTCTGGTTTGATAATCCTTGATCATAACACCCTTCTCTAACGTCAAGAGAGCCTTTTCATCAGGTATTTTTTCTACTTGAACTATATAGGTTCTCTCATGCCCAAATTCAGGATCGAGCAACTGATGCTTGAGCTTTCCGTCGTTGGTAAGAATAAGCAGTCCCTCACTGTCTCTATCAAGTCTTCCAATGGAATAAACATCCTTGGGAAACTTAAACTCTGCTAGAGTTCTCTGTCCTGGATGATCGGGAGTGAACTGGGACAACACTCCATAGGGTTTATGAAAAGCAATATAAATATATTTCATAGTCATTTCCTATTTTACACAATTCTTGTATGCTTTTAAACATATGAGTGAACATAATTTTATCAGAGAAAAACTGGAAAGACTTAATCCTATTCCGGATGAGCAGTGGCAAAAACTTACCAAGCTCTTCATTCCAAGAACCATTTCAAAAGGTGATCATTTTATTCGTGTCGGTGACCAAGTTGAAAAAATGGCCTTTATTAAAAAGGGTCTCGTTCGCTTTTATGTTATCACCCAAGACGGCAATGAGTATAATCAATCCTTCAAAAAAGAAGGAGATGTTATGGCGGCCTACTACCCCATGCTGACAAAACTACCTTCTCCTTTAGGCATTGAGGCCCTAGAAGATACCCAGGTGTTTGAAGTGGACTATCAGAGTTTTGAAAGTTTCTACGATGAGGATAAAAGTTGGCTCGTTTTAGGGCGTAAATTTATTGAATATAATTTTATCATCAAAGCTGAGCGCGAGTTAGAGCTTCTTACTTTAGATGGAAAATCGCG
>CAYGUN010000304.1:0-1974 GCA_964353025.1 uncultured Bacteriovoracaceae bacterium | reverse complement strand
TATCAAAAATACCAAGAAGATTACCCCGATCTTCTTAAACGAGTTCCTCAATATCATTTGGCCCTCCATTTTGGTATGAACCCTTCTGCTTTTAACCGTATGATAAAAAAAATCAACGATTAAAAATCCCACCGAATCCTAACATTTGTTTTTTGAACAAAAATGGCCAATACAAAATATGTCTCTTTGGTGACTCAGAAACAGGAGAAGAAGGCCAGTTTATTGTGGCCCGTACACTCGGAGCAAGAAGGTTGTTCAGAAATTCGAGTGTACGGGTGATATCATTTATGACGATGGTATTAAAGATAAAAACAGTAACCGCTATCTTGCTCACGAAAAAATTATTCAAGGAAGTGGGGATTAGAAATTAGTAAAAACTCTATCAAGCCCTTCACTAATACCTATTTCAGGTCGATAACCAAAATCACGCTCGGCCGCTTTATGAGAAAAATAATGATCTTTGCCTAACTGGTTACAAACAAACCTAGTCATTGGCGGTTCTGTTTTAATCCCAAGTGTTTTGTAAATAATTTCACAAGCATGACCTATTTTGTAAACAAGCTTAAAGGGAAGTTTTTTCTTTACTGGTTCACAACCTCCACGAACCAGAACATCATTGATAAAATCCCACAGCTTTATGCCATCACCTTGTCCTAAAAAATAGGCCTTACCACCTACAGAAGAACTAGGCCCCAGTTTTTCAAAGGCCTGAATATGGGCCTTAGCCGCATTATCCACATAGATAATATCCACTTTGTTTTGGCCATCACCAATGATTTTCAAAATATTTTTTTTCTTTTTTTCAAAAATACGAGGAAAAATATGAGGGTCACCTGGCCCCCAAATAAGGTGGGGTCTTAAGGCACAGGTATGAAAAACTCCTTCTTTATGATGCGAGAGAACATACTTTTCGGCCATGGCCTTGGTCTCCCCATAAGGGTTTGAATATTTCTCCGGATACGCCAAAGATTCATCGGCCCCACTCAAAGATTCCTTGCTATCTAAAATAACACTTGGAGTACTGGTATAGACAAGTTTTGAAATACCAAGCTTTAAGCAGGCATCCACAATATTTTTTGTTCCAATATAGTTGGTATTATAATAGTGAGAGTAATCTCCCCAAACTCCAGCTAGGGCCGCCACGTGGAAAACAGCATCCATACCAGTTAGGGCCTCTTGAACGTCTTCATAACGACTTAAATCTCCAAGAATACATTTCGCACCAAGGGATTCCACCTCTGGATAATGACTGCGAGAAAAACTATAGACTTTATATTCTTTTTCTAGCAATTGCTTAACAATGGCCTTACCTAGAAATCCCCCCCCTCCAGTTACAAGTACTTTCATTTATTTTTCCGAAATTGTTCTGAGAGTTTAATTCGATCAATCTTAATATTATGCCTTCCATCTACGGGAAAATTTGAGTAAAAAAAATAATCATTGATTAGTTTTGATCTTTCGCTTTCTTGGCCGAGAGCTGAAAGCTCTCTTATAAAATCAGCTTGAATCTTTTTTGGTAGACGAGTTTTTTTGTCACGTCTTTCAATAACTAATGCGGCCTTTGGGCCTTGCGTGGAATTCAATTTAATCAAGGCACTTCTTTTTACATCTTTGTGTTTATTAAAAATAGACTCCACCGGGATAGAGTGCAGAATATTGCCATCAAACTCTACTCGATGAGTTTTTCTACCACAAAACCAGAGGTTTCCAATTTTATCAATATGCCCTAAATCTCCCATTCGATGCCAAATTTTTTCTCCATCATAAATTTTGGCCAATTTAGTTTTCTCATCCATTAAATAGTATTCAGGAGTCACTGTTGGAGAACTAATAATAATCTCCCCTATTTGACCTTGGTCACATTCTTTGATCTCAGCAAAATCTTCAATTGCCTCATCAGTGATAGTAATAATTTTTAACTCAACACCCTTGGCAGGCTTTCCAATACAGGTGCCATTTCCATTTAACATTGAA
>CAYGUN010000303.1:0-3056 GCA_964353025.1 uncultured Bacteriovoracaceae bacterium | reverse complement strand
GGCCTCTGTCCCCTCAGCTGGAGGTGTGGCAGCGCCCTCTTGTTCTGCGGCCTTTTCAACTTCTTCGCTTTTTATTTGATCGAAAATAGGGTGCTGCTTAAGAGCATAGAAACTTTTAATATCATCAATATTAATATCATCAAGCTTACCGTCACACTCTTCCACCTTGAGCGAAATAGCGTGTTCTATTTCATCACGCAGGGCCCATACTTTGATGGGAATTCTTTTAACTTCAACAGGATGGTTACTTTTTCCAATTACAGATGGCATAGGAATATTATCTAATAGGTTTAAATATTTTGCATATATTTTTTAAAAAGAAGAATTTACCAGCGGAGGGACTTAAAGTTTAATACTCTGGTATTGTAAGTGCTTTCTACCTGGGAAAGGCCCAAATATTTCTTCGTACTCGTCTAAAAAATCAAGATACTCATCGAAACTCATTTATTATCTCTCATTTTATTGATTTCTTCCCATTGCCCAAATAGGTCTGCATATTCTTTAATTTTCTCCCAATTCCTTTAAAATGCAGGACTTCTTCTGTCTCTAGTTCAAGGACAAAACCATTAAGTAGCAAAACATGTTTTAGTTTTTCTTTATCTGATTCATCAATGAGAAAATCAACATCAATAGTGGCCCGGTTGATACCTAGAGTGGCCAGGGCCAATCCACCTATTAAGGCATGATCGATGTTTTCACTTTCAAGGCATTCGTGAGCCGTTTTTAGTGTTTTGCGTAAACCCATAGACAAATTTTACCACAAAAAAAAGGGCCAGCAAAAGCTGGCCCATATTTTTTTTAATTTGTGACTAATTAGACCTTTGTATAAAGGTGAGAGTATTTTCTTAAGAATTTAGAGAGAGAACCAATTTTATCAAGTGTTCTGATTGCTCTAGTTGAAATTCTTAACTTGATAGTTTGCCCAGTTTCAGGATCAAAAACTCTTTTTGTCTGAAGGTTAGGCTGTTGGTATTTCTTAGTTTTGATATTTGAGTGAGACACCTTATGTCCTACAAGTCTTCTTGTTCCTGTTAAATCACATTCTCTTGCCATTTTCGACTCCAAAAGTTGTTCAATCCGAGGTAATCTTGTACCCCTTTTGTTTTTGCATGGCAAGGATTTTATGACTCAATTTCAACTACTTACCAAAATAGATATAAAATTCTCATTTTTTCTGTGAAAATCTCTAAGCTATTGAAAATATAGCAAATATCGAAGTTTTGCATTGGGTACAGATGTTTTTTATATAAATATTTTGTTTGGCATGCCGAACATTAGTATATAATATAACTATCAGGAGATAGATAATGTATATCTGTGTTTGTAAGGCCATTACCGATAAAGATTTTGAGGAAGCTCTCACTCAGGGTGGATCGTACAAAGATATTTGTACCAGGCTTGGAGTTGGTTCTGACTGTGGAATTTGTCTCCAGGAAGCCTATGCTAAGGCCACAAGTAAGAATTCACTGACTACTGACGCTACCAAGAATAATAATAGTCAAAAGCAGCCTAATAAGTTTTAGGTATCAAACAAAAATAGGTTTTTGTAACTCTCACAAAATAGTGTAAGGTGACCATCAGTTATTGATTTAAACTGAGGAGCTTACAATGAAAGGAAATCAAAAAGTTATTGATTGTCTAAATACGGTTTTAACTAATGAGTTAACGGCCATCAATCAATATTTTCTCCATGCAAGAATGCTACAAGATTGGGGCTTTGCAAAACTTGGGAAACTCGAATATGAAGCATCCATTGATGAAATGAAGCATGCTGATGAGATTATTAAAAGAATTCTTTTCTTGGAAGGACTTCCAAATGTTCAGAAGTATAACAAAG
The DNA here is from genome assembly GCA_964353025.1 of uncultured Bacteriovoracaceae bacterium. Taxonomy (GTDB): domain Bacteria; phylum Bdellovibrionota; class Bacteriovoracia; order Bacteriovoracales; family Bacteriovoracaceae; genus CALFYV01. The sequence continues at coordinate 1,219 of CAYGUN010000303.1, read as the reverse complement.
TGAATGTGGGAACTAATATTGAAGAGATTATAAGCTCTGACTTGGCCGTTGAGTATAAGGCCATTCCTGAATTGAAAGAGGCCATCAAGGTTTCAGAAGCTGAGTCTGACTTTGTTTCACGGGATCTTTTTAAATCCATCTTAAATAGTGAAGAGCACCACGTAGATTGGCTTGAAACACAACAACATCTTATTAAAGAAGTGGGACTTAGTAACTACAAGCAGTCACAAATGAATCCGGACGTTGGAGCTGAAGGCTAGTCTTCCATACACAGATAAATTTTATCTTCATTTATATGAAAGTTTTGAAGGCCCTTTTTTAGGGCCTTTAATATTTGCATCCGCATGGGTCTTGAATACTTAACCTTCCCATCATGACTGGTAACAAATTCTTGGGCCAAAAGTTTGGACTTAGGATAATTTTTTTGAACTTGGTAGAAGATCTTTTGTGGGAAGCGCACAACACCTAGAGAAATATAGCTTAAATTTTTAAGATTTAAGACTTGAAAGACTTGTTCAAAGAGTCTTTGATATTTCTCTTCATAGTCGGGGTGATAAATAACGGGATCAAAATGTAGTCCAATTTGATAACCCATCTGGCTCAATTGTTCTATGGCCCGAAGCCTCGCCTTAAGAGGTGCTGTTTTCTTATCAAATTCTTTTATATCCTCTTCAGGTGACATGGAGAAGCTTATCACAATATTGGGTAGTGGTTTTAAATCCAACAGAGGTTTAATATTTGAGGACTTAGTTCTTAGTTCAAGCTTGGCCTGGGGGTGGGCTTCAAAAAAGTCCCAATACCCTTGCCACTCACCAGTTATGTGAGACAGGGCCAGAGAATCGCTAAATTCTCCTGCATGAAACCAAACTTCGCGCTCTCCTATGAAAGATTTCATCTCACTTCGAATCTCATCATGATTGACATACAAAACAATATCCGGCGTATGAAAATAGCCTTGTAGATAGCAATACTCGCATTCATAAATACAATTATAGGCATGAATAAAGTAATAATGCTCTCCACTTCCCACACCATAAGCATCAGGGGTTTTTTTAACTAACTGGCCTTTCTTTTTACCAATGAAAAGATTGAGATTTTCTCTTTTTTGAAGGTATGGCTTTTTTACCCGTCCCCAGTAGTTATCGATTTCATCAATGGTTTTAACCGGTGACTTGGAAAAATGAGCAATGAGATTTTGAGTATAAGGAGAGTTCTCTAC
>CAYGUN010000302.1:0-3098 GCA_964353025.1 uncultured Bacteriovoracaceae bacterium | reverse complement strand
TTGGACTTTTTGATTTTATTGTCATTTCACAAGGGATTGGAAAATGGGCCAATACGGTAGAGGCCAAAAGTAGCAATACCGCTCGGGTTTTATACCATTGGCTTTCATTTCCTTTTTTTGCCATTGATGCAAAGTTTTTTGCAGAGTCTTTAATTTCTTCTGACTATTTATTTGAAATTGCAGGGAAAGAGATTAATACTGGCCATATTGGTTTTGCTGCCTTAACTGCTCTTGGCGCTATTATTTATAAAAACCCTAGAATTTTAGACCCCTCTTTGACTTATTATAGGAAGTTAAGGCATTGGACTTTTCAAACATTTCATCTCGACTTAAATCATCCAATTAGTTCTGGAAAAAGAAAGATTCAAGGTAGCTTTGGATTGTAATTTTTATATATATATAGTTGTCAAATTAGTCCTCAAATAAGTTGCGATTTCTTGGCGCTGAGTGTTATTAAGTTACGATTACCTGCCGAGGAAATTTTATGAAGAAGCTATTAGCCGTATGTATGCTCTCTATATCTCTTTGTGTTCTTGCCCAAGATAAAGAGGCTAAAAAAACTTATTCTGCAACTGATCTTTCAAAAAACAATCAAGTAAGTTTTAGATCTGAAATTACAGAATGCGATATCTTCTTTAGTCCATTTTTGGAAAGTATTGGAAGAGCTAGTGATGGAATTGGTTATAGAATTTCTTCGAATAATGTAGAAGATTTTAAGAACTCACTTGAGAAGCTTATTGAAATCCATGGAATAGAAAAGCTTAATAGCTCTCGATTTTATGCAACAGGAATTGCGATGAGAAAAGGGAGTGAGCATAAAAGAGCATTAGAAGAAATATTAAAAAAAGCCGATGCCCCAGAGTCTGCAAAGGTTATGGCCATTACTGTCCCTGGCCACTTGGTTAATGAAGGCGCAACAAACTTTATAAAAAATACTTTTGAAGATTTTGTTTATAATCTTCCTCTTCCTTCTAGGTTCTATCAAAAACCTTTAAAAGAAGAAGTTGTTGCAGGTTTTAAAGGGATGACTCCAATTGAAGTTTCTAATACAGTTGCCCTTTATTCAACAGTCCCTTTTTTACCTGGTCATTCATTTATGGATGTTCATATCACGAGTATTAATCACGGAATTATTCTTTCTATCTATAACATTTATCAAAAGTGGATGGTTAACTGGTTATTGAGCCCTGGTGAAACTTATGTTGAAAAATATGTGAGAAACAAAAGTAGAGAGTTGGGAGTTTGGTTAGCTAAGACTTTTAGTAAGGAGAATTTAAATAATCCCAAACTTCTTCATCGGCTTTTAACGGAGAAGCTTCCAGCATGGGGACAAAGATTTTCAGTTTATGATACAAAGTTATTTGCTAAGCAGATGATGCTTTCGATGCCATTTGTAACAAACTTCAAAATATTTGGAAATTATTCTCAGCTTAGCAATTTTTTTATTGAGCAGGGTTTACCAACAGCAACACAGGTAATGGAAGAGATGGGTTCTTTTGCTATGACTGAAGGCTTAACAATAGGCCTTCAAACTTATTTTTATAAGGTTACACAAACTCAAAGAATTATGGGTTGGTTACAAACGATTAAAGAAGAAAAAAGAAGTATGCTTGCTCGAGAATTTGTTAATTATGTGAAGATTCCTATTTTACTATTAGATTCAGTCGTTTTGTTTTTCGCCTCTTCTGGTGCGTTGCCTCTTACTGATATCATTCCCGTGATTGGAGAACACTTAATATTAAAAACATCGATTGGAACATTTGAGCCAAACTTATTTCAGTTGGGATTAGTTGGTTTAACAGTTTGGGGTAACAAGTGGTATAGTAATGCTTATCTGAATAGAAAATTTGGAAAGTTTATTGCTAACAGAAGATTAAAAGAATCTAGAAAAATTAATCCTGAATTTCTAAAAGATAGACATATTCCAAAATGGCATGAAAAAGCAATGGATAAGTTTTTAGAGTTAACAGGGTTATCTAAAAGCATTGAGGCACCTGGCCTTTAATCTCGCTTTGACATCCTTTTGTCCCCAGATTATTCTCTGAACCTATGAGTAACCTTGAGAAAATTAGAAATATTGGGATTATGGCCCATATTGACGCAGGAAAGACGACCACTACGGAGCGTATTCTTTTCTATACAGGCAAGAACTATAAGATTGGTGAAGTCCATGATGGTGCTGCAACAATGGATTGGATGATCCAGGAGCAGGAGCGGGGGATTACTATTACTTCTGCTGCAACTAAGTGTATTTGGAATAAGCACGATATTAATATTATCGATACTCCGGGACATGTTGATTTTACCATTGAGGTAGAAAGATCTCTTCGGGTGCTTGATGGTGCAGTTGGTGTTTTTTGTGCCGTAGGTGGAGTCGAGCCTCAATCTGAAACAGTTTGGGGACAAGCGGATAAATACAAAGTTCCAAGAATCGCTTTTGTTAATAAGATGGATAGAGTTGGAGCTGACTTTGAGAGCGTTGTTTCTGAAATCAAAGAAAAACTAGGAAAAATTGCGATTGCGATAAATTATCCAATTGGTAGTGAAGAAAACTTTCAAGGCATTGCGGACCTTGTTTCAAAGAAGAAATATATCTGGAATGACGGAGATCAGGGCGAAAAATTTACTATTTCAGATTGGAAAGAAGAAGAATCTGAGGAATGGGAATTGCACAGAGAGGCTCTGATTGAAACGATTGCTGATTATGATGATGAGCTTGCAGAAGCCTATTTGGGCGGGAAGGACATATCTCCAGCTCAACTAAAGAAAGTTATTAGAAAAGCAGTCATAAAAGATAATATTGTTGCAGTTCTTGCAGGTAGTGCTTTTAAAAACAAGGGAGTTCAACCACTTCTAAATGCCGTTGTTGATTACCTTCCGTCTCCAATAGATATTGGAAATGTAAAAGGCCATAGTGCTAAAAACGTTGAAGAGATGATTGAGAAGAGGCCAGACCCTACGGACACCTTTAGTGCTCTGGCATTTAAAATAGCATCTGACCCTTTTGTTGGAAGACTTACTTATATCAGAATTTATTCTGGAGAATTAAAAGTTGGACAAAATATCTATAATCCACTTGAAAAACAAAAAGAGAGAGT
>CAYGUN010000301.1:0-3164 GCA_964353025.1 uncultured Bacteriovoracaceae bacterium | reverse complement strand
TATGGGACTGATAGGGAACTTACTCATCTGATAAATAATACTGAAATTTATATTATGCCTTCAATGAATCCAGATGGGTCTGAGAAGAAACAAAGAGGGAACGCAAACTGGGTTGATTTAAATCGTAATTTTCCTGATGTTTGGGATCTATCAACTTACAATGATAAGAGAGAAGTTGAAACAGTTGTCGTAATGAACTTTCAGGCCAGCAGACAGTTTTCTTTGTCGGCCAATTTTCATGGTGGCGCAGTTGTGGCCAATTATCCTTGGGATGCAAATTACGAGAGGCACCCGTTTAATGATTTATTAATTGAACTTGCTCTGGGATACTCGAGACGAAATCCAGAAATGTACAACTCGCCAGTTTTCCCTGATGGGATCACCAATGGTGCTGATTGGTATATTGTTAAAGGAGGCATGCAAGATTGGAGCTATGTTTTCTATAATGATCTTCAGGTGACCATTGAATTATCAGATGTGAAGTGGCCTGATTATCAAACGATACCTGAGTTTTATGTAAGAAATAGAAACTCAATCGTCCATTATATGAAAGCTGTTCATCAAGGAGGAGGGTTTATTCTTTCTCACCCTGGAGTGGAAGGAGTGGTTGAAATCTTTGATGATGGAGGACGCTCTCTAGGACAATTTTTGTTTAGAAACTCTGAGTTTTATAAAGTTTTAGAACCAGGTAAATATACTTTTAATATTTCTTATGCTGGAACTTACAGAACCATCGAAGTGGATGTTGAAAAAGATTATATTTATAACGGTGGGAATTATCAGGTGGTGTTTTAGTTATTTTGGAAAACGATATTGACTCTTACTATCTAAATCTTGCCGATGAGGCCTTACACACCAATGCCCGTGATTTTCAAAGAATTTTCAATGAGCTAAACTTATCTCCAGGTCAAGTCGTTACCGATATTGGGGGAGGAGAAGGGCGAGGCAAGATTCTTTTTGATACCCTTTATCCCAATAATAAGTTCTATAGCATTGAAATAGTGAAAGACAGGCATGAGCAAGCTCTGAGTCGCGCTCGTGAAATGGGGACTGAGACAGATGGTTTTTTAAATGAAGATTTAAAAAAATATCAGCTGCCAAAAAGTGATTATTTTTTCTTCTATTTTCCTTTTACCCCTTGGTTGCATAAAGTTTTCAAGCAAGTGATTGCCATGAAAGCGGATGTCATTATTATTGAGTCTCATGGGGATTTTTTAGCTAAATTTAGACGATGTTATTCCTGTTTTTATAAAGAGAGCAAAAAAGTAAAACTTGAAGGCACGCGCCACGATCCTTTTGCTTATCTATTTAGGTATGAGCAGAGTCCAAAAACGTTAGAGCAGAACTTGATTCACGAAGTTTTTAAAAACCCAGCATCTGTCCTGGAAATTACGCAGTCTGATTTGCTGGAAGGGGAGATTACTTGGTTACATCGGGCCCGGGATTTTGAGTTAGGATTGGGTCAAGATGAGTTCCAGTGTTCAAGGACAAATAGGTGCTATCGCTTTAGTGAAATAAAGGGTCCGAAGGTGCCCAGCCAGGCCGAAAAAGAGATTCTAAGTTATTTAAATTACAAAGATATAAGGACTAACTCAGTAGAGGTAAGAAGGGTTATAACCCATCCTTTTCCCATGATTGAGTTATCAAACGGTAAGCGTTTTGAAGTAAAGAAAAAGTGGTTAAATGAAGAATTCGCAAGTAACATTTAGCTATAGTCAGAGAGGTTTTTAATGGATGAGGCAGATAAAACTAAAGCTGAGATAAGTTTTACTCAAGAAGAGTTCAGCTCGCAGTGCATTGTCATTAAATATGGTGGCCACGCGCTCATCGATGAAAATTCCAGGGCCTCAATCTTAAAAAATATTTGTGAATTAAAGCGTCAGGGTTTTCTTCCAATCCTCGTGCATGGTGGCGGCCCTTATATTAAAAAAAGGCTGGAGCAAATGGGAGTTGAATCCCGTTTTGTGGCAGGTCATCGTTATACAGATGAAAATATGATGAGTGCTGTTGAAATAGCCTTAAGGGGCGAGGTTAACCCTATGTTAGTGGGAGAGCTTAATCGCATGGGGCTTTCTGCCATAGGCCTTACGGGAAAAGATGGTCGGTGGGTTAAGGCCAAAAAAAGAGTTTATTTTTGCGATGAAGGCTTCGAGCATGACTTGGGTCAAGTCGGAGATGTAGCGGAAGTGAATACGACTCTCATTTTTCAATTACTAAGTATGGGCTTTACGCCAGTGATTGCTACTATTAGTGCTGATGAAAATGGAGTTGACTATAATATTAATGCTGACTCGTTTGCGGGGGAGTTAGCAGGCGCCATGAAGGCCGCCTTGTATATTAATCTTACTGATGTGGATGGACTGTATAAGGATATTAATAATCCGGAGAGTTTAATTTCATCAATTAATACTCAAGATATCGATCAAATGTATGGCGGAGTCATCTCTGGTGGAATGATTCCCAAGGTAGAGTCTTGCACTCATGCTCTTAAGAAAGGGGCCAAGAAAGCTTTTATCACCAGTGGTGTGAGAGGAAATAGTTTACTTGAAAAAATTCAAGGAAGTTGTTTGAGAAGAACTTTAGTTGAGGTTTAGTTATGACAAAAAAAATTAAAGCAGGAATTATAGGGGCCAATGGCTACACGGGAGTTGAGCTATTAAGACTTTTAACTATTCACCCCAATATCGAAATCAAGCTTATCACCAGTCAATCTCAAGAAAGTAAGAAGCTTACTGACCTTTACCCTCAGTTTCAGGGCATTTTTGAAGCTGAATTTAAAAACCTAGAGGCAGCAAAAAGTGAAGATCTTGATATTCTTTTTCTTGCTCTGCCTCACGGCGCTTCCATGAGTTTTGTAAAGGACTATAAGGGGCCAGCAAAAATTATTGATCTCTCTGCTGACTTTAGACTTAAAGACGTAGACACTTTTATCCAGTGGTATAAAAGTGAGCATCAGGCCCCTGGATTTTGTGAAGAGTTTGTTTATGGCCTAACGGAGCTTAACCGCGACAAAGTTCAAAAAGCAAAATATATAGCTAACCCCGGTTGTTATCCTACCGCTTCAATTTTGGCCCTTGCTCCTTTAGTAAAGCATTCCTTGATAACTGACACCATTATTATTGACGCTAAGTCTGGAACAACAGGAGCTGCTGCGATACCAAGTG
>CAYGUN010000300.1:0-3167 GCA_964353025.1 uncultured Bacteriovoracaceae bacterium | reverse complement strand
AGTATTTTATATAACTATTCTCTATAAGTCATTCGAGATAATCTAATTCTAAATATGTAAAATTTGGCGATAATAGCTTAAGTTAAATAAACTTAGTTACCCAATTAAAGGAGTCCATATGATTGATTTAGAAAGTGATAGCCTAGAAGAGTTCGTTAAAGAAAACGAAAAAGTTATTGTTCAATATGGTGCAGGATGGTGCGGAAACTGTAGAATGATAAAGCCCAAGTTTAAAAATTTGGCCAAAGAAAATGAAGGTATTAGCTTTGTTTATGTTGATGCTGAAAAATTTCCAAACTCTCGAAAACTGGCTAACGTGAGCAACCTCCCAACATTTGCAAGTTTTGTTAAAGGAGAACTCGTTAAGCAGACTCAAGGAAACAAGATTGAGCTCGTAAAGGAATTAGTAGATGAAATTACCAGTCATTAAATCATTAGTTGAATTCATTGAAACTAATGATGAGGACTTTGTCCTTGAAACTATAGAAGTTTTAGAACATGTCAGTCAGGCCAGCGGGCTTAAAGATGAAGAGTTAAACGTCATTGGAGAACTACTTTCTAATATGTACGGAGCTGTTGAAGTTGATAAACAAATTAAAGGTGGCTTATCTCAAAAAGATGCTTTAAATGGTTTTATGAAAAGAGTGATGGGCTCTATTGATAAATAAGGAAGCGTCCTCAGTAGATTCAGTTGAATAAGGAAAAAGAACTCACATCAGTTGATTAACTTGTTGAACTACATCTCCATTGTCAAAACTAGAAAATACATATTTCGTTTTTTGTTGAAATCTTCTTTGTGACCTCAATTTGCCACTGGTTTACTTGAAAAAATTTCCGCTTCCTTGATAAGGCTTATGCCAAACCTAGGAAGCAGGAAAAGGGTAAAAAAGTAAAAGGTCTTAGTCTAATGTCCTCGAAAGGCGGAAGCCCACACTGCTGAACCTGCTGGACGGGCTGCCGTCGCCGCGATAAGCCGACCGCAAGTACTGCGCAACGTCGTACCAGCTGCCGCCACGGAAAACGCGGAAAGAGCCATAAGTTGGACCCCTTGGGTTAACAGTGCCTCGTGGCGACTCAGTGTACCAATCCCGTACCCATTCCCATACGTTCCCGTGCATGTCATATAATCCAAATGCATTAGGTCTATTAGCATAAGTTCTTAATGGTGCAACCGGATGAGTCTTACTTCCAGAGTTAGCATTATAGATTGCATATTCAGAAAGATAAGCTGCACTATCACCGAATGAATAAGTACTGTATGAACCAGCACGAGCAGCATATTCCCACTCAGCTTCTGTCGGAAGTCTATAATTCATCCCAGTCTTTGCATTTAATACTGCAATAAAGTTTTGAACATCATCATAAGAAACTTTCTCCACAGGATTGTTTGGACATAATGTAACTAGCTGACCTGTTGTATGAGAGACAGCAGATGTAAAAGTAAGAGGACAATCCCCTTGATTTTTAAAATTTGATGGGTTCTTTCCTGTCACTTCAAAATACATGGATTGAGTTACTTCTGTTGTCATCATCTCAAAGCTCTGTTTCAAGACAATATATCTTTGAGCTTCATTATCATCATATCTACCAGCTTCACTAGTAGGACTTCCCATGAAGAAAGATCCAGCAGGAATGGTCACAAACTCCATTCCCATCGCTCCACCACTTACATACCCAAGAATTGAGTCAATTTTTTCAGCAATTTCAACATTTTTAAGACTAGAGAAAATATATCCTACAATTTCGCGAGCACGAACTGAAGTATCATCTCCATATTGATCTCTAAGATAAGCATAAATCGCTTCATGAAACATTAAAGCAGCTTTATCCACTTCATTAAGTTTAGGGTTATTAAATAAGTACTGATTTAATAAAATTGATCCATAATAAGTAAAATTCGCAAGCTGAATATATTTTATGTCTCCACCAAGACAATCTCTTGCGGAAGGGCGAACTCGATAGAGAGCATCATCTATGATTTCAAGATCAGCATCAACCTCACGAATATTTGCTTCCACTTCATCAAAATAAGATACGAGTCTTTCGTAAAGATTTTTATTAATGGAAAAAAGTCTGACTTTCTGAGCGTCAACGATTTCAAAATAGTCTCGGTTACCAAAAGATTTCATAGGAAGAAGAAATTCTTTCTCGGCTTCATACAAATCAACTAGCTTCGCCCAACGAATGGTTTTTAATTGATCTTGGTTTTGACAAACCCATGATCCTCCACCGTTTCCAGCACCTTCTCCTCCTCTTGCTTCCACTCCAAAGCCCATGCCCATGCTCGCGACAAGCAAACTTGACATTAATAAATTTTTCATTCGATTTCCCCTTTGTTTTTCGTTATTTCATTTTTGTTTGTTAATGAAAATAATTGAATATTTAAATGATAGGTTTCATTTGATTTTTTACTATTCGCTTCAAACTCAGCAATAAAGTCCTGAGTAAATTCACGAAGCCTAAGCTTCGCTTTTCTGATCTGGCCTTTTTTAATATTAAAACAAAAACTATTATACTCTCGTTCTTTCACATCTTGCTTTAAGACTTCTTCGGCTGCAATAGTGCTCATTTTTTTATGAAATTCCTGAACGGCCAAACTTGGAATATCAATTTTATTTTGGATAGCTTTGTGTTTTTTTATTAATTTCCCATTTTTTTCTTCTAGTAAGTCTAAGGTTATTAATCGCTCTATTGTTTGAGAGATCTCTCTTTGAGTTGTTTTAAATCTTAGAACATCTTGAATCCAAGTTGGATCATTTTGAAAATCTTCTCTTTCAATTAAAGTTCTAATGATAGAGTGAAGTGGGTTTTGAAAATATTTATAATTTTCGATTTCAAAGATTTTCACTTCTTTTTTCTGCGGTCTAAGATGATTAAGTCTTTCATAATAGACATCTTTCTCTTCTTGAGTTTTGGCCTTTTCAAAATCAACTAAAGTTTCAAAGTACATGGCCTCACCCACTGTTAAATCAAGAGACTTGGAAATGACAGGAACGTATTTTTTAGGAACAGTCCTTTTACCGGCCAAGATTTGTTGTAAAGCTCCGTGTGACTTGAATCCCATTTGATTCGCCCATGAGCGAATGGAGAAAGAAGGATTTTTCTCTTTTTTCTCTTTAAATTTATCGTTTAAAAGAGAGCTTGTTTTTAAGTACATATAAGCATTC
>CAYGUN010000299.1:0-3206 GCA_964353025.1 uncultured Bacteriovoracaceae bacterium | reverse complement strand
CATAGCCTTTGCTATTGCGGGCCTGGGCCATATAAGTTTCAGCAAAACAATAAGAGCTCGTGATTAAAAAAAGGTAAAGTATTTTCATGTATTCTCCAAGATAACCTATTATGGTAGGTACTTGCCTTGGAATCAAGACTGTATTTAGCACCAATTTCGAGGAAAATAGTATGACATCATTTCAGCGTGAGCAGAGTCTGGTTTTGGTGCATATTGATAGGAAAACTTACACCTAGCTGGAAGTGAAATCAAAATTGAATCAATCCTACCATTAGACTTTAAACCAAAATGAGTCCCTCTATCATGCAGTAGATTAAATTCAACATATCTGCCACGTCTATGAAGTTGAAAATCAACATCTTCGTCCGTAAATTCTTCTTTCATGCGCTTTTCAAGAATAGGAAAATAGGAAGGGATAAAAGCTTCGGATATCTTTGTTACCATTTGAAAATCTGCATTCAAATCCCCTGAGTTATAGTGGTCAAAGAATGTTCCACCTATTCCTCTCATCTCTGCCTTGCCATCTAGAACTCGGTGATGGTTAGTAAAATACTCATCACAATTATGCTTAAACTCTTCATACACACCAAAGGGATCGCAGTATTCTTTCCAAGTGCCATGGAAATGTTCAAAATCTTCTTTAAAAGGATAGTAAGGAGTGAGATCAGCTCCTCCTCCAAACCAATAGGACTCACCTTGCTGGATCATTCTAAAATTAGCATGGGTCGTTGGCATTTTAGGGTTTTGTGGATGAATAATGAGAGAAATTCCCGTGGCCCACAACTCATCGGAGTTGCCTTTGAGCTGAGAGGCAAATTTAGGATCAATCTTACCAAAAACTAAAGAGGTATTGACTCCAGCATTTTCGATAATATCTCCAGTGAAGGCCCGAGTGATACCACCGCCGCCTTTATTTCCAGCAAAGTCTAGACGATCCCACTTATCTTCAATAAATTGAATAGAAGGGTCTACCTCTTTCAGTTTCCGAGTAATTTTATCTTGTAACTGACATACATGGGAATGAAATTTCTCTTTAATGCTCTCTAGCATAACTTACCCCTTGAGTTATTTGATTTGGAGCTTATCATAAAAAATATAAACATAAAATACTGATAAAACTTAGGAAAAGCCTGTCTTATGAAGATTAACTTAATGTCTGCAACTGTGCGCTACTTAGGTGTCGCCTCTATTATTATTTTTTGCACCCTAAGTATGTTTTTTAGTTTCATCGAAAGAGACATACAAGATCCTACCATTAAGAAGGCCATCAGCTATGCCTCTTTTTTTGAAAACAGATTCTTTGATTTTAGGTCCAATCAAAAAATTAAAAAGCATGATGTAAATACAGAGATTACCTTAGTCAGAATCGATGATGAGTCTATTCAATCTATTGGAATTTTTCCTTTCCCCCGAACTGTATATGCTGATTTTCTTGAGAAACTCTCAGAGTATGGCACTAAAACTGTAGTCTTTGATATTCTTTTCCCTGAACGGGCCCTGGCCTGTGGAACAGGAGACGATAACCCTGACAATATTCTTGCTCGCGCCATTGCTTTGTTTCAATCAACGCCAGGCAAGCATGTTGTCCTGCCATATTCAGTGGCTGACCACCCTTCCGTTGGTTTTAAAGAAATGCCAGAAGCTCTTTTTAATTTCATTATGGATACACAACAAGCAGGAGAACTGGGATTGGCCCAAGAATATGTTTCTAATGAAACATGGCCGATTAAGGAGTTACTTGTTGCTAATCCAGGACTTGGACACCTTAATCATCAAGAAGATTCCGATGGTGTTTTCAGGCATTACCACTTGGCCAGTAATTTCGATTCTTTATATTTACCTTCGATGGGTTTATTGGCCTATCAATATTTTCGTGATCAAACACCAAAACTTATTATTAATCTTGATGGCTCAGCAAATTTACAGTTTGGTAAACATGAATTGCCCGTAAATAACCAAGGTGAAGTTAAGATTCGCTATCATGGTGGTGAAGATAAATTTCAAAGCGTGAGTTTAAAAGAAGTTCTCTCTGGCAAAATGACTCAAGAGCGAATCGATAAATACTTAAAAGGCAAAGTTATCTTCTTGGGCTCAACCGCCGTTGGTGCCCACGACTTAAGAAATACACCGGTTGATGCCAAGCTCCCGGGAGTTTATTTTCACATGAACTTAGTTCATATGTTAGATAATGCCTATTTTTTCAAAAAAGTAGAAGACTCTATTTATTACTCACTTCTCTTTCTTGCGATTGGAACAATCATCCTACTTATTTTTCAAAGATTTGATAAACCACTGCTGGATTTATCGGGTGTTGTTTTCATTGTTTGTATTACCTTCTACCTTGATACAACTTACTTTATTCCTAATGGCTATGAACTTAGAATTTTCTTCACTTTGAATTCTTTTATTTTACAATACGTATGGGATACCTTCTTAAATTTCTATCAATCCAATAAAGATAAGAAACAAATTAAAGGCGCTTTCTCTCGCTATGTCTCACCTGCCGTTGTAAGTGAGATGCTAGGGGATCCTGAAAACTTAAAAGTTGGTGGTAAAAAAATTGATGTCACTTGTATGTTCTCTGATGTGAGAGATTTTACAACCATATCAGAAACTCTTTCTGCTGAAGATTTAGGAACTTGCTTAAATCAATACATGGGACGCATGACTGATTTAGTTTTTGAATATCAAGGAACGCTTGATAAGTATATTGGAGATGCCGTTGTTGCTCTTTGGGGTGCACCAGTTCAATTTGAAAACCATCCTCAAAAGGCCGTTGAATCGGCCATTGCCATGATTAACAGTATGCCGGCCATCAACGCTGCTTTTAGGGAGCAAGGTTATCCTGAATTCAAAGTTGGTATTGGCCTTAACTCAGGTGAGATGAGTGTAGGAAATATGGGAAGCTCTTCTATTTTCTCCTATACGGCCCTAGGGGATCATATGAATTTAGGGGCAAGGATTGAAGGGATGTGTAAACCCTATGGTGCTCAAATACTTGTTTCTGAATACACTTTTGCGAGACTTGATAAAGACATCATTACCTGTCGTCCTATTGATAAAGTAAGAGTTAAAGGAAAGACTAAACCAGTCGAACTTTATGAAGTCTTTCATGACACTCATCCTTATCTTAAGGATACTGAAAGCTACCACCGTTTTATTGAGGCCTATAGAATGTTTCATAATAGAGAGTTTCAGAAGGCCCA
>CAYGUN010000298.1:0-3221 GCA_964353025.1 uncultured Bacteriovoracaceae bacterium | reverse complement strand
AGAGAAAATATTGATACAACTGGAGCTGGAGATATTATAGCGATGGTTGGTGTTGATTGTGCTTCAGGGGATACATTCGTTGGAAGTGAAGACATGATGGGCGTATCCTGTGAGGGGATCCACGTGCCAATTCCAGTTATCGAGCTTTCTATTAAGGCCAAAGATAAAGATGCTCAGGCCAGAATGAGTAAAGGCCTGCAACGTTTCCGTAAAGAAGATCCTACTTTTCACCTTTATACAGATGAAGAGTCGGGTGAAACTCGTATCGCTGGTATGGGGGAATTACACCTTGAGATTTATGTAGAGCGCCTTAAGCGTGAATATAAAGCAGAAGTTGAAGTTGGTGCTCCACAGGTTAACTACCGTGAGACAATTAGAAATGAAGCGAAGTATGACTATACTCACAAGAAACAAACTGGTGGTTCTGGTCAATTCGGTCAGGTTGTCGGAAATATCCGTCCGTTAACAGAAGAGCGAAAAGAAAAAGAAGACCAAATCTTTTCATTCAAGAACAATATTAAAGGTGGCTCGATTCCAAGTGAATTTATTGGAGCTTGTGAAAAAGGTTTTTATGACATTATGGAAAAAGGTCCATTGGCCGCTTTCCCAGTTATCAATGTTGAAGTTGATTTAAATGATGGTAAATACCATGATGTTGACTCCTCTGATATGGCCTTCCGTATTGCTTCTCGCCAAGCGATGAGACAAGCAATTAAAGCTGCGGACCCTGTTTTACTTGAGCCTTATATGAAAGTTGAAGTTGAAACTCCTGATGAGTACCAAGGTTTCGTAATTGGTGATCTTTCTTCTCGTCGTGGGATTATTCTAGGAAGTGAAACAACTGATAATGGGGATGCTATTATCAATGCTCACGTTCCACTTTCAGAGATGTTTGGCTATGCAACTGAACTTCGTTCAGGAACTGCTGGTAAAGCGGGTTACTCAATGGAATTTGCTGAGTACAAAGAGTGCCCATCTCATGTGCAAGAAAAAGTAATGAAAGAAAGAGCTGAGAAGCTTGCTAATGATGATTAATCGTTTCGAGAAATAGAATGATGAAGGCCTGGGTTTTCATGGGCCTATTTTTTGAGTAAGTAATTTGAAATTGTGACAACTACCTTCAAGTAATTTGAATTTTGATTCTTTATCAACAAATGCCAGTTCTTTATCTAAGGACTTTGCCAAGATCTTTTCAAGTTTAATTTGGCCTTCAATTCGATTCGTAATGAGAGAGGCCTTTTTTCTGTAGGTCCGGCTGCCTGGGTTTTTATCCTTTATCAAACTTAAAATTTCATCATGAGAATTCTGATTATAGTCACGAATAATATTTTTCTGAAAAACTAAATTAGTAATGGATTTATTTAAATACAATTTCTGTCTATCAGTAAGAGATTTATTTTTTAAAAGATCTTTTAAAACGAGAATTTTGGAATTAAGCAGCTCTAGTCTATCCATATCAAGAACATAGGATTTATTATAAATCTTTAAGACACCATTCATATATTCTTGATATTCAACGAAGTGATCACTCTTTTCCCTAAATAACCGCGTCTCTTTTTGAAATTGAAAAATATTATAACTGGCAGCAGATAAACCCAGTAAAACGGTGATAACGGCAAGGGATTTGAGTGTATATTCATTCGCATTATCACCTTGCTTTTGAATACTCTTTGTTAGAGATTGCTTATCTTGTACTTGGGCCACACCAATAGGAGGTCTGATACATAGACCAAAAAATAAAGTCATAATAATAGCGGTGCGGGAAATTTTCATTAGTCACAATAAATGCAATATTTTTACCTAAATAGGTGAGTTAACTTATTGATTTTATGTTTGAAAGAGAAGAGTTTTTGGGGATGTGTTTATTAACTAAACATATAATTATGAAGGGTTAGTTTCTGACAATAACTTACCCACGTTGTCAGATAAGTTCGTGTATTTCATACTACTAGCTTATGATAATTAATTTTGCCGTCATATTCGTGTTTCTTATTTCTACTGGTTTCGCGCAGTCAAACCAAGGTGGTCTCCTCCTTGATGCTTTTCAAAATTATTGCGTAGATGATTATTCACTAAGTGAAAGAAAACTAAATGCTCAGGTGAGTGCTCTTAAGTCCACAATTAATAATTTAAAAACAAGGCAAGAGTGTCAATTTAACGATGTCCTCTCTGCTTATGCTGGGAGCTATGAAACAGCACTTTCGCGCTATGGCCTACAAAACTCGGCCAAGTTTGATAGGGCCGCTCATGAAAGAAAAATTATAAGTTACACCCAAATGATCGACAGTGGTTCCTATTCCACAACAGAAACGGATTATTTAAAAAGCGAGATTTTTAATTCTCAGCTTGGACTGGTGCGATTAAAAGATGCTGAACTAAGACGCTTTACTAATTTTGGTTCTCAAGCTGAAATCGCTTCCCAGGAGTTAGTCAGTGGTGTGAGTAAACTTTTACTACTTAATCAAAAAAATCCAGACTGCTATTCAGACTCCCAACAACTTGCTTCTTTGGTTTCTGCTGCTACTGGAAGTGCTGCTGCTTTTCTTTCACCTGTTTCCTCATTGGCCATTAATACAGTGTCTCAATTAGGTTTGCAATTAAGCGAAGTGTTTAGAAATAGGAAATATAATAAAGGTATAAGAAGACTGAATGATGAAAATATGATCTTGGCCATGCAGTGCTCTTCTCTGAGTTTATCCAGAAATTATTGTGATGCGGATAATTCTATTAAGTTGATTCAAAAATATAACGAGACAAAGCTCAAGAAAACTCAAAGCTTAATTGGAATCGATCTCTTAGGTCGAAGACTGGTCAATACTGATGCCTGGCTTAAGTTCGTGGTCTCAGGTTCAACCATCAGACAAGAAGGAAACTTCGATACCTGGAAAGAGCGCCAATCTGACGTGGATGAGTTGCGTATTATTATTAAGGGACTTGATACTTTTAAATTTGAAATAGAAAGAAGATGGCAGTTTCTTAATGATAGCTCACAACGCTCTCAAGCTATTACTCAAGGTATATCTGATATTCCCTGGGCCTTGGGAGGTGTGACTGGCTTTGATAACCGCGGTAATCCTAAGCGCAGTGCTGTTTTTGATGTTCGCGATCCTGAGTTATTAAGGTATCAACTCATTGATCCTAGTTTGAAGGCCATTCCGAATTGTCCCGTTGATTGTAATACTCCCATTGATTCAAACTCAGGGCAATGTATGAATCTGGCC
>CAYGUN010000297.1:0-3247 GCA_964353025.1 uncultured Bacteriovoracaceae bacterium | reverse complement strand
AACTCTTTAATAAGTTTTTTGTTTATTTTATAACTGATTGAATTTATTACTTTTTACTGGCAGGTACTCGGTTGCCATCAAAACTCTGAGAGGACTCTTTTGCTCGAGTTATTTCTGAATTCATTTGATAAACAATTCCATCACTACAAGACACATACTTATACTTGAGATCAAAAGGAGTTTTCCCTGTATTAAGACAAACGACTTGAACATCGGTTTTTCGAATCTCCTCTCCATCTATATAACTATACTCTGGAGCAGGAGTTAAGGGCACATTGATGAAATACTTTTTAAGCTTCTCTTTGGTTTGAGTGTAATCTATCCCCTTGCATCTTACCTGGTTTTTATCTTCTACGATATCACACCACATCTCCTCCACCACATCATCTATTAAATAGACGTCTTGCTCGTTTGAAGCAGGAATTCTCTCACTCGAGCAGCTTTGATGATCGTAATGAGAAAGGCAAGTTGGTGCTTGCTTTTGATAGCTTAAAAGTTCGAAATTCACGTCAGTAAGCTTTGGATAATAATGGGCCCTTACACAATGTTTGCAGTCATAGTCCGTAGAATCTTTGTGCTCTTTCAGACATTGCTTCCAACAAGGTTCACTCCCTTTTAAAAAAAAGGTCTCAATACTACCTTGAGATTGATCAAAGTCTACATAGGAGAAATGAATTTTTACATCATTCTTGAGAGCACCAAAGACTTTATCCTGACAGACTCTAAAGGCCACCATGTCCTCATCTACTCTTTCAAATTTAATGTCTTCGCCCTGCTTACCTTTAAGTATTTTTAAAGAAGTACTTGTCTCACACATCATCTTGTAGCATTTCTGGCTAGAGAGTTCGTTATAACCCCAATCCACCATGCTAATGATTTTCCCACCAAGCTGTAAGCAATAATTTTCAATTGCTGGAGCTTGGGCCATTGCATTTAATGACATAAATAATGAAAATAATAAAAATCTCTTCAAGACTAAGACCTCACCTACAGAAACTATCGGAATTTCATAAAGCCTTCTTTAACAAGCGAAGTTCTCAGGCTATAGTTTCCCTATGAACTGGTCCTTACTAATTGAGTGGAGTGTATTTTGCTCAATTATTTTATTTCTTATTTATTTAGCTATCGTTATTGGCAGTGAGAAAACAACTTACGAAGAAGATTCGAAGCTCATCGATTTTCATCAAGTCAGACTCCCTATTCCTAACTGGTGGACTCAAATAATAAATGAAAAAAATCTCATGCGCTTTGAAAGAACTGATACTCATTATGATTGGTATTGTACTTTCGAGTACTTTGAAAATGAGCAACGTCCTTGTCCTGAAATTCTAATATCTCATCTTCAAGAACAAAGAATTAAAATGGACCCAGAACCAGAGGTTGTAGTGACTGAAAATTCAGAATATCTAATAAAGAACAAAGGTGCTGCACAATATTTCGAAGACTTCATCAGAATTGAAGGTACGGCCACCCAAGATGAGCAAAATAGAATTTACTATGATTGTTTATTCTTAAAAAACCAAAACGGTGATTGCTACCGCTTTATTAGTCATGCATCTGTTTTAAGTGGAAGTGTTGAAGGCCCTTACTTCGAAGAAGCAATAAGCCTTTTGAAACTTAAAGACTTCTTGGATTAAATCCTCTGATTCTTCCAATAAGAAATTGTACGATTTCTTCATCTGTTGAGAACACATCATCAATCAGTTCACAGTCTAGTAGAAAATCTTTCACTCTGTTAGCTACATCGTGAAGAGATTCAACTAAGTAAAGTCCTGCGATTGATTCACCCTGGAAACCTTTGATAATTTCTTTTCTTGCGTGGTTAAACATTTCTGTTTCAGTGATGTCTTCAGCTTCAACTTCACCAAACTTATCTTCAACTTCTTCAATAGCCTGTTGCTTAATATCTTCATCTGTTGAAAAACTCACACCAAGCTCAGTTGCTAAAGCATCAATAAGCTCAATTCTTTTATCAACTGGAAACTCAATAAATTTATGCTCTTTAAGATGATTAATTGTATATCCGGCCAAAACCATTAATGTTTCAAAATCAGTTCTCATATTATTTCCTTTCAGTGCGTTACTTAATGACTTTTAACTTTCTCAAAATCTTCGAGATTAGGCCATTAATAACATTACGTTCACCTAACAGATATAAGGCCATTGTATAGGAAAAAGCAACGATAAATAGCTCAAAGCAGAGAATAAATATTTTTTCAATAAAATCATGCTGCATAAAATCAAATTGATTTCTCAAATAGGAACTTAGTAAAAAACTAATTAACGCAGCAAGTATTAATTTCCACCACCGCAGCGAAAAGAAGAAAGTTAGACCCAAACTTAGCTTCTTCTTTAAAACCGCACTTAAAATGAAAGCATTAATAAACATCGAAAGAGTCGTGCCCAGGGCCAAAATAAAAAAGCCATATTTAGGAACAAGCAGTAAGCAAAAAACAATATTAAAACCGATGGCGCAAATTGAACCAACAACCGCCATTTTGTGCTCATCTAAAGTATAAGTCGCTGGCACAAAAACTTTAACCAGTGCATAAAAAGGAAGCCCAAGAGCATAATACTTAAGCGCCAAAGCTGTCATCATAGTATCACTGGCCAGGAATTTTCCTCTCTGAAAAACAAGTCCCACCAGTTCTTCGCAGTAGCACAGGCAAACAACCATGGCCGGTAAAATGGTTAGCCATGTCAAAAAATAACTAGAGTTTAAATACTCTCGGGCCAGCTGCTTATCTGTGCCTTTCCAAGCTTCACTAAAGTGAACCAGATTTGAATTACCAATTGAAACACTTAAAATTCCTATAGGAAGTTGGAAGAGGCGAAAACTATAGCTCAACCAAGAAACAGCTCCAACAACAGTTCCAGAAGCTAGTATCGTTGTGACAATAAGATTAATTTGAGTAGCAGCAAAACCAATGAGCCCAGGGCCCAATAATTTAAAAACTTTCTTTGAATCAGAGTAAAAAATCGGCTTGGGAATTCTTGGGCCATAACCTTTTTTATAAAGGGCCGGTAGTTGAACTAGACCTTGAAGCAAACCACCAACTGTAACTCCAATCCCCAAGGCATAAATGGCATCATACCCAATTGACTCCATGATGCTTGGCAGTAAAAGCATCGCAGAAATCATACTTATGTTGAAAAAAACTGGGGCCAAGGCAGGAATAAAAAAAACTTTTAAGGAATTAAGTGCTCCCATGTAAAGGGCCGCAAGAGAAACGAGAAAAAGATATGG
>CAYGUN010000296.1:0-3258 GCA_964353025.1 uncultured Bacteriovoracaceae bacterium | reverse complement strand
CCCTCATTAAAATACGTTTTTGAAATAAGTTTGGGCCCTGATAGTTTTTGTGCATCTCTTATTATTGAAATTTTCCCATCAGTTGATTCCCAGAAACTCTCAATTAATTTATAGGAATGCCAAGGAATAGAAGAGAGATACTCAGTGTCTATATCACTTAAAGAGGTTGCGTTTTTTATGCTTTCAGGAAGATCGACAATCCCCGGTTCTTCGCTGATATTTAAATCTTTGGCCGAACAAAGCATGCCAAATGATTCAACCCCACGCAAATCTGCTTTTTCAATTTGAACGCCTTTGGGAGTTTTCGAGCCAACAGGAGCAAAAATAGTTTTCATGGATTCTCTAACGTTACTTGCTCCACAAACAACTTGGTATGTTTCAGTGCCATCAGTGATGGTACAAACCTTCAGCTTTGCTGCGTTGGGGTGTTTCTTAATTTGAGAGATGGTAACAACGCGTAATGTCTTCATTTATAAATTCCTCTAAAATACAAGTAATACAAAATTATTGAAGGAGCATCAAGTGAAAGGTTTCGATAAGGATAAGATAATTATTGCAGTTGGAATCTTTCTCACTCTGACCGTCTTTGCAACTGCTGTATACTTCCGTTCAGGAGCTTTTTAACTTTACTTTTCAGGCGGGATAAAGAAAACCGAAGCTTTTTTGCCTTTTATAGTGTTGGGCCATGGGTACTTCTGTTACTTAATTTAGACTGATTACGTTAATGAAAAAAGAGTATTAATTCAAGTAATTTTTAATTCCAACTGATACTTTTTAGTCTAGGGTCAGCAGGAGCTAAGATAAACTTTTCAATCCCTAAACGGTTAAAAATAAAATCAGGGGCCTTCACTCGATAAAAAATTCCTTTCTCGTGAGCAAGCATCTTAATAATATTTGTCTTGCCCTTAAGGCTTGAGTGATGTTCTCCGAGTTCATAGGGAATAAAAAGATCGTAGTGATTCTGTTGGTCCAAAAAATAATTAATGATATAGCTTCTCAGATTTTCAACATCTTCTTTATCATTTGAGCTAATGACAAAACTACCTGGATATTGTCTTAGTATAATTTTTTGTTGCATTATATCTTCAAGCTTGTCTTTTTTATTGAAGACAAGCAGGCGAGGTTTATCTTTCAGCCCCAGCTCTTCGAGAACTTCATTGGTTACTTTTAAATGTAGCTTATAGTTAGGATCAGAGATATCACAAACGACAATAAGTAAGTCAGCCTCGATAGCAGATTCAAGGGTTGTTTTAAACCCAGTAACCAGAGTATTGGGTAAATTAGAAATAAATCCAACCGTATCAATGAGAATCATTGGTGGTTTCGTATCAGGGTTTAACATTCTAAAGGTTGAATCCAGCGTGGCGAAAAGTTTATCTTCTTCTAAGACATTCACTTTACACATTCTATTCATTAAAGATGATTTCCCCGCATTGGTATAACCAACCAGGGCCGCAGTGATGGCCTTGTCTTGCCTTTTCTTACGCTGCTCAACTCTGGATTTAACCACATTTTTTAATTGTTTTTTATAATTTTCAATTTTCTCGCGAATGATCCTTCTATCAAGTTCTATTTGTTGTTCACCTTCCCCTTTAAGACCAATTCCACCCTTTTGTCTGGTAAAGTGGGTCCAAAGAGTACTAAGTCGTGGGAGTAGGTATTCAAGCCGGGCGATTTCAATTTGTATTTTTGCTTCTTTGGTTTGAGCATGTTGGGCAAAGATTTCAAGAATAACGTGAACTCTATCAATAACATCAAGGCCAGTTAGGTTTTTAATATTTCTTACCTGACTTGCAGTGAGTTCAACATCAAATACCAGGAGGTCTGAACCACTTTCTTTGGCAAGTTTGGCAATTTCTTCGAGCTTACCTTTTCCCAGTATTGTACCGGCCTCAACTGATTTTTTGTTTTGGATATAGCGCTCAACTGTTGAAATCCCAAGTGTACGTAATAACTCTTTTAGCTCATCAAGAGATGAATTTGTTTTCTGGGCATCTTCATGGCCTTCGAGCTTTGGACAGATAATAGAGACAAGTGAAGCACGAGACTCCTCTGAGAGTTTGATATCTTCTATATTCATTTAATCTCAACCGTTTCGTTATCTAAGAGTCTTGTCTTTTCAATTTGATAGGTTCCAAGAATAACAATGTTTTTTGTATTATGAGTGATAGGGGCAAGTGTTTTGGCATTTCTTAATTCTAGATAATTAAATCTATTATCGACATTCTTAATTTTCTTCAATAGTTCTTTTGCCGTATTAAGGCCATCGCGTTTTATCATTCTTTTAATTTTAAGAATTGAAGTTCTAAGTTTTAAGGCCTCTTTTTTTTGTTGTGAGGATAAATAAGAGTTTCTACTAGACATGGCCAATCCTGATTTTTCTCTGCCTATTTCAACGCTTTTAATTCGAACAGGGATTTCTAAATCTTTGACCATCTTCTTGATAATAAGCAGTTGTTGATAGTCTTTTTTTCCAAAATAAGCATGAGTAGGTTTGAAAAGTGACAGGAGACGATAGACGACTGTTGCCACTCCTTCAAAATGAGTAGGGCGAAATTCTCCCTCTAGAATTCCTCCAATAGGTCCCACTTTAATTGTGGTCGAAAAATCACGTGGAAAAATTTCTAAGCTAGTTTTAGGAGAGAAGACAATAATATTTTCCTTAGAGGTTACGAGTGTCGCAATTTTCTTTATGTCTTCGTCTAGAGTGCGAGGATAGGATTCAAAGTCTTCACCTTTTCCAAATTGTAAAGGGTTTACAAAAATGGTGACAACACTCAGCTCATTTTCTCCCAGTGATGTTTTTATTAAATTCAAATGGGCATCATGGAGATTTCCCATAGTTGGCACTAGCCCGATACTGCCGTTGAAGTTCTTAATTTCTTGATGATAATCTTTGATGGATTGGGTGAGTTTTATCAATTGAGCTCCATCCAACTTGAAATATGTGAAGCCAAATCTTTTTTATTCAAGTCACCCATAGGATTAATTTTTTCTTGAGAGATAAAGAAATAATTATTATCCTCAGTTCCAAACCCTTGTTTCTCAGAACCAATGCCATTGCTGACAAAATTTCCAATTAATAAGTCCACTGGTTTTGAATGAAGTTTTTTTAAGAAAATATCCGTTGATTCACCTGTCTCAGCAGCAAAACCAATAATTTTTTGATGTTTTCTATGCTCAAGTATCCCTTTTAAAATATCAGGAGAGCGTTTAATTTTTAACCCTTCATCAAATGTTGTTTTCTTAATTTTTTCC
>CAYGUN010000295.1:0-3264 GCA_964353025.1 uncultured Bacteriovoracaceae bacterium | reverse complement strand
GTCATTAGGAGAATAATTAAAAAGAACTTCTCCAGAAGTGAGACCAATATAAGTACACGGGCCCTTCAAAATCACAGAACAGTTAATTTGCTCCATCAGCTTACGCAGATGAAAAAGAGGCTTCGTTGAAATCTCTTCATAAGGCACACCTGTAAAATTACAAAACTCCCCTAAATGAGGAGTTAAAACTGTAGGCGCTCCCCTTTGAGAGAAAAGCTTAGCATCATCTTTAAGGGACAGAACATTAATAGCATCAGCATCTAAAACTACTGGCCCATTGAAAGTTCCTAAAAGTTCTAAGACCAGGCTACGAGAGCGCACAGAGCGACCCAAACCAGGGCCAATAACCACAGCATCATAACGGTTTATATCTCTTAATAGCCTTGGCCACTGCTTTTGATCCATTGGAATATAGCCGGTCATAATTTCAGGAATAACCCTTGAGAGAAACTCTGGATATTGATTTTCCCAAGTGGCCCCTGTGACAAGCCCTGCCCCTACTTTAAGAGCAGATTGACTGGCCATAACCAGAGCACCAGTTAATCCATGACTTCCCCCTAAAACCAGTGTGTGGCCAAAAACTTTTTTATCTGCAAACTTATCACGTCGACTGACTGTTTCTAATACATCATCGATATTAAGTAGATACTTATCCCCACGAGCTAAAAGCTCTCTTGGTAACCCTACTTCAATAGTATGAATTTTTCCTGAAAGTCTCGCCCCATCTGACATATAGTAGCCCACTTTGGGTAGACCTATGGCCAAAGTAATATCAGCATCCACGGCATTGCCTTGGATAGTTCCATGATCACCGTCCACTCCTGAGGGTATATCAACACAAACAATAAAATCGGCCTTCTCATTAATAAAGCCAATCACATTATAATGCAGTTGAGACAGAGGCAGTCTCACCCCTGTACCAAAAATAGCATCTAAAACAACCGTATTATGTCCTGACTGAGAGAAATAAGAGCTTAACTGTTCAACATCAGTAATAGCGCTATGCCTAACTCCGAAAGCACGGGCCATTTTCATCTGTTTTTTTAATTCTTCACACCAATCGTCTTCCGGAAATAAAGTAAAGGCCCTTACTTGGTGCCCCTTATTGGCCAAATGTCTTGCGATTGCCAGGCCATCAGAAGCATTATTACCTTTTCCTGCCAAAACAATAACTTCACAATTTGGAACTTCGCTTAGAACTTTTTCATCTAAGAAAGCAGCTCCCTCTCGTCCTACATTTTCATTAATTAAATCTTCTGAAAAATTATATTCTTCATGGGCCTTGAGTTCAATTTCTCTCATTTCATCTTTAGAAACTATTCTCATTTTACAACCTCTTACTTCAACTGAGTTTTAAGCTTTGAAGTGACTACACCTAGACCATCAAAGATGGCCTGGCAAATTATCCAATGACCAATATTATACTCTTCAAAGTCCCCTATCTCCAAAAGCGGCGCAAGAGAATCTGAAGTTAAACCGTGACCCGCGTGAAAACCTAATCCATTTTTTTTAATAAAGTCAGACGCCACCTTAAATTCTTGGATGTAAGAGCTAGTTTCATTACCTTCAAGGATTGCTCTGGCATACTCACCAGTGTGAATTTCAACTGCATCCACTTTAAGTTCAACACATTTTTCCAGTATGCTACTATTTGCCTCAACAAATAAGGAGATTTTTGTCTGAGGTATTTTATCTTTTAGAACATTGCAAGTTTGTGCAATTTTATCAAACTGGGTTTTGTCAGTAAGATTAAGCCCGCCTTCAGTAGTTTTTTCTTCTCTTTTTTCTGGTACTAAACAAATCCATTCAGGTTTTGTGGCAATAGCAATTTCAATAATGTCTTCCGCGCAACCCATCTCAAGGTTTAAAAGCTTTCCATGTTTTTGAGTTACCAATTTAATCGCATTAACATCAGTATCTTGAATATGACGTCTATCTTCTCTTAAATGAATGGTTATTTGATCGGCCCCATTTTGCAGACAAACTTCAGCGGCCTCAACTAAACTTGGATACCCTTCTTCTCTTTGTTGCCTCAGTGTTGCAACGTGATCAATATTAACTCCTAAGCGTGCCATTAATGTCTCCTAAGCTAAATTTGCTTCCACCACAGATGCGAGTTGTGCACATTTCTTCTCAACTAGATCCTTATCCTTGCCTTCAATCATGACTCTCGCCAAATTTTCAGTTCCAGAATAACGTAGAAGAACTCTTCCTTCATCTCCAAACTCTTTCTCTATTTTATCTAATTCACTCATAATGGCTGGTACCTCTTCAAAAGGAGTCTTTACCGATACAGTTACGTTTTTTAAAACCTGTGGGTAAAGTTCAATATCCTTGATGATATCTTTGAGTTGTTGATTATAGTGATATGCGCACTCAATGACTTTAAGTGCTCCAATAATCGCGTCCCCTGTTGTGGCATATTTTCCAAAAATAATATGCCCTGAGTTTTCTCCACCAAGTAAAGCTCCAGACTCTCGCATTCTTTCAATCAAGTAACGATCGCCTACCTTTGTTCGAGTGAATTTAATATCATTTTTCTTTAAATAGTTTTCAAGGCCCAAGTTAGACATGACCGTTCCAACTACTTCGTTGGCCTCTCCTAACTCTCCTCTATCCTTTAAAAATTTGGCAAGAAGGCCAATTAAGAGATCTCCATTTAAAATTTCACCTTTGTCATTAATCACAATAAGTCTGTCTGCATCTCCATCAAAACAAAAACCTAAGTTGGCCTTATGTTTCTTCACTTCTTCAGCACAGTTTTGAGGATGGAGGGCTCCGCAATTATCATTAATATTGCGACCATTTGGTTGTGTTCCAAGCGCAATAACCTCAGCACCAAGTTCTTCTAAAATCATAGGGCCCAACTTGTAAGCCGCTCCATGAGCACAATCGACCACTATCTTAAGTCCTTCCAGATTAAATTCTGTAGAAAAACAAGACTTCGCATGAACGATATAACGACCAATAACTTCATCCAAGCGTCTGGCCCTACCTAAAGACGTATCTCCTTTAGGTTGAACTAAATCTGGATTCATTAGCATTTTTTCGAGTTCAAGTTCAACTTCATCCGGAAGTTTGTAACCGTTTCGATCAAAAATTTTTATTCCATTATCATAATAAGCGTTGTGAGATGCTGAAATCATCACTCCGGCATCGGCCCTCATTGATTGAGTCACAAAAGCAACTCCTGGAGTTGGAAGAGGTCCCGTGAAAATCGCCGTTCCACGCTGAGAGCACACGCGCGCAGAAAAAGCATGGTGA
>CAYGUN010000294.1:0-3271 GCA_964353025.1 uncultured Bacteriovoracaceae bacterium | reverse complement strand
CCAGCAGAGCAAGTGGCCGAATACAAAAAGTCTATTCCCGTTAAGCGCTTTGGCACAGGTGAAGAAGTGGCCAGTGCTGTCTTATTTCTTGCATCCAACGAAGCCTCATATATTACAGGCACAACATTAGAAGTCACAGGAGGACTGTAATGCTTGATTTTCTTGATAGAATTCCACAAAGACCCCCTTTTCTTTTCATCGATACACTAATTGATAGAATAGAAAATAGAATTATTACTCAAAAAAAGATAACTGGTGAAGAAGAGTTTTTTAAGGGACATTTCCCTGGTAATCCTATTCTTCCTGGCGTTATTCAGTGTGAAGCTATTTTTCAAACAGGGGCCCTTTTAATGAGCTACCTGGGGGAGCAAGCATCCATAGACACAACAGCATTAGTCACTCGAATTCAAAGTACCAAATTTAAAAATATTGTTCGTCCAGGGGAAACTCTGACCATGGAAGTTGAACTAAAGGAAATGCTAGGCAACGCCGCCTATATGAAAGGTAAAATCACCAGTGGTGATAAAACTGTCATGACTATCGAATTTGCTTGTACTATTACCGATAATAAAGACCTATGAGCTTTTTAAATATTGAGAATAAAAATTATCTTGTCAGTGGAGTCGCCAATAAGAAATCCGTGGCCACTCATATTGCAAAATCATTAATTGAAAATGGTGCAAAGGTTTTTCTAACAGTCCAAAATGAAGAGAATAAGCAAAGGGCCCAAAAACTTTTCCCTGACTCACCTATTCTTATCTGTGATGTGGAAAACGAAGACCATATAAAATCAGTGGCAACTGAATTAAAAACCCAGACCAATGAAATTCACGGTTATATTCACTCTTTGGCCTTTGCCAATTTCTCTGAAGGAGCAAAACCCTTTCATGAAACAAATTGGAAAGATTTTTCTCAAGCCGCCCAAATTTCATGTTTTTCACTCACACAATTCTCCAATGCGCTGAAAGACTTATTAACTCCAGATGCATCTGTTATCACTCTATCGATATCAAATACTAAGGCCACGTCCTACGGATACTTGGGCCCCATTAAGGCGATGCTAGACTCCACAGTAAACTATTTGGCAAAATCTTTCTCCGAGTTCTCTCAAGTACGTTTCAATGCCATTGGAGCAGGCCCATTAAAGACCTCTGCTTCTGCAGGAATACCAAATTATCCAGAAAATTATGTTTACTCAGAAAAACTCACTCTGAGAGGCAAGGCCTTACAAACTCAAGAAGTGGCCAATACGGCCTTGTTTTTACTTTCTCCAGCTTCTAGTGGAATTAATGCCACAACTCTATACGTTGATGCAGGAATGAGTTCGAATTATTTTGATCAAAAGATTGTAAAGATTGTGGGGAATAAGTTACTTGAATGAATTGTCTTAATTTAATCTCACTTTTACTTATTATCTCGTGCGCTTCAAATAAGATTATTGGAAAAGCAGAAACAAGAAATCAAGACAATCAAGTCATTCTCCAAGTTCTTGAAAATGACTCTTATAAAGTCCAAAATTGTGCTCAGAAGTCTGACATAAAACCCAAAACCAAGGTTTACCTGAGCTTTCAAATCATGCCTGATGGGCAAACTCAATCAGTTTCTGTTTCAGGCCCCACTAATGAAATTCTGATTAATTGCATTCTCAGTATGATTAATCATATCCGCTTTCCTCCTATTGCCAGTGGTGAAATTTATGACGTCAGAACTGGCATGCAACTTTCTCCTAGATAAGCTACATTAAGTTTCTTATAATAAACTATGAATAAAAAATATCTCGCGCCTCTATTACTAATCATCTTTATCGTTTTTCGCTTTATCATTCCCCATACACTCGAGCTTATTCCCTTTGGAGGACTCATCTTTGATGCCCTCTTCTCAGTCATAGCGATTTCTTTTTTCTGGGAAGGACTCTCCTTTATCAATCTGGCGCTAAACCCAAGACTCATGATTCTTTACTTCTTTATGGGAGGACTCATCTACTGCTTAGGGATGTATAGTCAATTTTCAAATCCTTTTGCCTTTGAATCAGCTCAAACATTTTTGATGATGATTATTATTGGGCCTATTATTGAAGAATTATTATTTAGATTAGGCTTATGGAAGATTATTGAAAATCTTCCCTTCCGATTTAAATACGACTCGCTCATCATTACATCTGTGTTATTTTCTTTTTCGCATTTCCATGCTTACTTTTTTGTCGCATCAGAATTTCATTCTTTTGTTATTTACCAAACAATCTATACACTTTTGCTGGGATTATGCCTGGGTTACGAATTTCATAAACGAAGATCTCTCACTACTGTTACGATTCATCACATGCTCTTTAATCTTGGATTTTATACGGCCTATTTTTGGAGATATATCCTATAAAAAAACCCTCGTCTAGCGAGGGTTTTTTCTTAAAAATAAAGATGATAATTATTAAAATCCAAAAGCAACCCGACCTGCGACCCTATTATTTCCGTATGGGTTAGAAAACTCTACTCCAACACTAAGAAAGAGAAGATCTAAATCAAGTCCGCCGTAAAAATATGTACTACTATCACTAACACCTTGACTGGCAAGAGTTTGAATATTTGAAGCTCCACCAAAGATATCAGCCGTTGCCGTTAGTGAACTTTCAGAGTTTACGTAACCCACTCCAACATAAGGCTCTATAATTAATAATTTTTTACCAAAAGTTAAATTAGCTCCATAGCCACTATTTTTATAATCAACAATAATTCCTGAACTATCTGTAAATGTTAAATTTGCATCAATGGTGAAAACTTTAAGCTTAGTACTAATCATCGTTCCCCATGAATAATAAGCCGCCATTGAAGTGTAATCATAATCAAGATCTCCTGTTTCAAAAGGAACATTCACAACTTCAACACCAAATCCAAGAGGCAGTTCAAGTTTGGCATAAATCCCACCGTTGGCAATCTTATCTACATCTGGATCTTCTAATTTTAGATTTGGTGATTCAATAGAAGAGGCCACAACACCTATTTCAAAGCCCAGAATAGTAGCACTATGAGCACCAGTTGCAGTGGTATGAACCATGTTTCCACTGAAATCTTCCAAAATGCCTTTTAACTGAGCTTCATTTGGAATATTTAAATCAGGTGCTGCAGCAAAAGTACTCAAAGAGAGCATGAGAGTAGAAAGTAAAACAAGTTTTTTCATAAGAAATCCTTTTCTTAGGTTAATATGAGATCCTTACGATTTATCTCTATCCACTGACCTAATTCTAAATCACCAAGCTGAATATTGCCAAAACTTTTTC
>CAYGUN010000293.1:0-3322 GCA_964353025.1 uncultured Bacteriovoracaceae bacterium | reverse complement strand
AAATAATTAAATAAAATAACGGCTAAAACAACCCCTATAAAAGGAAGGACAGCGCCTTTTCTAATAATTCCACTTTTTTTCATAACTTTTGTTTCATTTTTCATTTTTTATCCATAAATTTGATCATATTTGGCATACCACTTATAAAAAGCAGTGGCCTTTACAAGTTTCCAAAACTTTGATTGTTTAAATTTTTCAACAACAGAAGCCCTATACTTTAAAATCAAAAACTTGCTCATAAAGAAAATAATAGGGCATAGAATGAGAGACAAAGCTCCGGCTCCCATTACAACTGAGTTATAAAACTTAGTGAAAGGCACAAGAGGCATGTTATAAAGTGTCGTAAAGAGCCCCTCAAGAGGTGGCATTTCTAAAATATGACTTCCGACTTTATCAAATAACGGATCAAAGATATAAACGATAAACTTAAAAAAGAATGATGAAGTTAATGCAGCACCTACTTGAATGCGGAAGAAAAAAAGAAAAGTAATAATTAATAATGTTTGTGGTGAAAATGAAGGTGCAAAACCTAGTACCAGACCACAAGCTATACCTGCAGCAATCTGATTTTCACCTGTATCTGAATTGAGTACTTTTAATAACGCAAAAATTTGCTTTAAAATCAAAGTCATATGATATCTCCTAGCAGATATTATTCATTCTTAGTTAGAACTAGTAAATAGGCTTAAAGTCGATAAAAAAGGTCTGTAAACATAGTGTTATGAGATTTAAAAAAGTATTTACTCTCAAGAACGCGGGATGAAACAATGTGAAAGCCTTGCTGCATTAACTCTCGATAAAAACCCCCACTACGTTTTATGGCATATTCATCATGGAAGTTAAATTCATCTTGCTGCCTGCTAAGCTCTTCATCTGTTGGAACAGTAAAATAAAGATATTTCACCTTTTTTGAAAGCTTTTGAACAACTCCAGGTAACTTATCAATCTCAATATACTGAAAAACTGAATTGCAGATTCCTAAGTCATAAACTTGTTTGTTTTGTTTCACCCAATTTTCAATGGAAATATTTTCGATTTTAATCTCAGAAGGCAATTTTTTTTGCATTTTACTAAAAATATATTCAGATGGTTCCACTCCACAACAAAGTTTTGGCTTAAACTGCTTATTAAATTCTTTTAAAAGTGCTCCCATTCCAAAGCCAATATCGACTAAAGAGTTCACTTCAATTTCATGTAAATTAAACAGGGAAGATAGGTATTTCGCATGCAATTTAGCATTTCCAATTCCATCCATTGAATTTGGTTCAGAATAGTTTTTGTCCCAATACTCTTTTGGAAAACTCATTTGAGAAGTTTAATAGTTGTTACTTTCTGTGTTTCAGGGTGAATAAAATCTTTATTATTCTTATAAACACGGGGCGTTTTGTAGAGAACTTTAATGGCCTTAAGCTTTGTTACACTGGTATATTTATTACCAAAAAACTCTTTCGCAACAACTGAGATTTTTGGTAATGAAGAAAAAGGTGCTTCCGGATAAATTGCGTGCTCAATATTATAACCACTAAAGTGATGAATGAAGTTTAAAGGATGATTTCTAATATTCATCGTGTTATTAAGGGTGTCGTTTGTTTCAGTAATAGGCATTAAACTATTAGAGAGTACCTCATAACTTGTGAACATATAGTTTTGAACAAAAAATGGAATAACAAAGCACCATAACCACAAAGAAGGCTCTGTGATGTAAAGAAGTCCACCAAGTAAAGAAAATTGCAATAAGTTCTCAAAGCTTATGAGAATATGCTCTTTGACTGTAAAGTGCCTCGTTTGAAAACGCAACATAAACTGAGCACAAAAATAGTACAGACTAGTCCAATAGAAAAAGAACAAATAACTCTTTCTTGTTCCTGAACCTGGGGTTAGGTTAAACATTTTTTTATGAAATGAGCTTTTTTCGTACTCATCGACAGAAGGCCACGCCATTGGGTCAAGGCTTCCTTGTTGAGTCCTTTCATGATGGTGTTCATTGTGCCAAACATTCCAAAAAGTTGGAGAAATAGAAAAAGGAGCAAAGCCTATCACTCCAAGAACTCTCTGCCACCCTTTCGACTTAATCACACCTCCATGAAGCAGCTCATGGGTTGAAAAGGCCATCATAGAATTAAGAAAGCCGATTGTGATTGAAAGTAAAAACATCGAAACCAGGGGCAACTTAAAAGCAACAAGAGAGAGATAACATATTCCACTTAAAGAGAAATAATTCACCAACCAACAAAGACGCATGGGATTCGCTAGAATTAGCTCTTCTGAAATATGCTCACTTAGCTTCTTCCTATAGCTTGTACGCTCCTCTGGAGTGTGTCGGACTTCTTTAAGCCTCTCAACTCCTTGAATTGACTTATCTTTTAATAATTCTACTTCCACTCTTGCCCTCTTTACTAAAAAGATCTCAAGAGTAACTTCGGAAATTTAGAGGGGCTGTTTAAATAAAAAATGGAGACTAGGCTAAAATGGCCTACCCGTTTGATTAATATAGTTCAGTTTACTCTCGTAATTTCTCTGAGAGATATACTCATCTACTTCACTGAAATTCTTAGCTTTTGACTTCGCTTTAACGACTCGTACTTTTAGCATAGTATCCATGGCTTTCTTTAATTTATTAAAGCCAGGTATGCCTGTTTTGAGTAAAGTGGTTTTCTTTTCATTTTTCATGGGAAATTAAGTAGCACTAGGTTAATACCTGGTAAAGAAAAAAAATGCGCGTCGTCTAATTAATTCGCGAGAAGAGCAGTTTCCTCTAAGTCCGTAATCATAAGCTCTATATCAAGGCATCTCCCCTCTTTGGCAGTCTCTGGTCCCAGAGCTTGGAGAGCATTTCTTGAAGTATAGGCAATGGGAATATAAAACTTAAACCTTTCAGGAACAAAAAGGGTGGCCTCTATGTTTCCGCCTTTTCTTTCAAACTCAGCGGATATCTCGCTTCTTAGCTTCACATAATCCGTAGAACTATAGAGTTTAAAATAAAAAACTTTTTCAACCTCATCACTTCCCTCCTTGGTCGTCTCTAGTACGGCCAAGCACTCAAAATCATAGGATATTGCATGAGAGAAATCAGCAAAGAGCTCTTCTATTCTATTTTTTCTTAAACTACTGTTACTTAAAAGATATTTCAGCTCCAGCTCTGAAAGAATCTCTACTCCAAAACTAGATATCAGCTCTAAGGAATTTCCCAAAAGCGAAGGAATTTGCTTAATGATCTCTTCAGACTCTTGTTCTGGAAACTCTAGTAAAAGCTGCTTTCTTTGTATCCAACGCAGATAATCTGACTTATTTTCCATTTCAAAAAAGCTCTTAGGAATTAAGA
>CAYGUN010000292.1:0-3351 GCA_964353025.1 uncultured Bacteriovoracaceae bacterium | reverse complement strand
GAGGATTCTTATCAAAACCAACTTTATTTTTTGCCTTAAGGAATAAGGTTAAAAGACCCATCGTAAAAAAACGTTGAATCACAAAAACATGTTCAAAATAATAAGAACGTAAATCAATAATTAGTTTTATTAGACTTTTATATTTATTCTTTTTATCCCAAATCCAAACTTCATCTACGTGAGGGTTATTTCTTAACAACTCCTCATTCCCCTTCCTTAGCAAGAAATGAAGCGAGCTATTTGGATGTCTATTCTTCACCTCTTCGATAAATGAAGTGGCCAGAATTACATCTCCTATAAAAGCTGTTTGGATAATAAGAATATGGTGGGTTGGTGAACGCATGCTACTCTAAAGTACAGCCTTCATCACCACCACCTTGCAAATTAATGGCCTCTTCCACTTTTTGTTCAGCTGTCTTTTTTGCCTTAGTATCGCAGTCCTCTTCAAGTACTCTCTCATGCTTATCCACTTGAGGCTGGCCACCATAGTTTTCTGCCTCTTTAATGGCCTCAGAATCAGTTACGCAACTTAACAAAGACATTAATAATAAAAAACTTAGTATTGATTTCATTATTGCTCCTTACTGTAATTAATAATTTTTAACGTCATCATTTTTCTATACATACATCTTGGAATAATTTCTAAAAACCTGGTCATGAAGTACATTCTCTTGGGTAACGAATAAAAAACCTTTTTCTTATCCATAGCCTTTTTAATTCTCCTACAAGCTACATCGGCTTCTAGCATAAAAGGCATGCTGTGATCGTTTAAATCGGTGAGAGGAGTTCTAATAAACCCCGGGCAAACACAGGAGACATCAATATTAAATTTTTTCCAATCAAGAGCAATTGATTCACAAAATTTGATCAGCCCACCTTTGGCTGCATTGTAAGCACTTGCTCCAGGAAACCCACAAAAACCGGCCACTGAAGAGATTCCTATAATATGGCCATGGCCTTGCTCTTTCATAATCAGAAAAGCCGCTTCAAAAGTATTCACGGCACCTTGGAGATTCACGCTTATGACTTGTTCAAATTTATCAAAATCTGGTGTTTTATTTTTACTTCCAACAGAACGACCTGCATTAGCATAAACAATATCTAAGCTATGGTCCTGAGCAAACTCTCTTATCACTCTTTTTGATTCTGCTCTATTGCAGGTATCTAATTCATAAAAATGAAGATTCTCTTTCTCGCCTAGGAATTTATTAAATCTTTCCCAACTTCTTCCACAAACTCCGACTCGGTACCCGTCGGCCAAGTATTGCCTTGCTAACTCAGCTCCAATTCCACTTGTCCCACCTGTAATAAATACCGACTTCATTAGTGAGAATGTCCTTTATGTGATCCTTTAATATTTTCAATATAGATTCCACGTAAAATGAGAAAAGAAAGTATGACAGAAGAACTTATCTCCCACCATGCAAAGCTTTGATGCTCGTGGCTTATTAATGATTTTGATAGTTTTATTTCAAAGTAATGAGAATAAAGATAGTCAGTGAGATAAGAGAAGATTAAAGCAGAAATAATAACAGCAATAATATTTAAAATAACACCTTTCTTACCGATGTATTTTTGTAAAACAGCAATATTAGAAAAGTTCGTCGCAGGCCCTACCAATAAAAGTATTAAAGCAGTACCAGGTGACATTCCTTTTACAATCATTGAAGCCGCAATAGGTGTTGTGGCCGAAGCGCAAATATAAAGAGGAATTCCCACCATGAAAATAAGGGCCTTACTTTGCCATACAGGTATCGTTGAAAAGAAGTCAGCAGGAACCATATAATCAATGAGAGCTCCTGCTAAAATTCCGATTGAAAGCCATAAAGCAAGATCATTGATAAGATCATTAAAAGCGTACTTAAGGCCTTCTAATAATTTTTGCGCTATGGTCTCATTTTTATGAGTATGTCCCGGACCACAGCAATCCTTATGCCCACTAATCGGCTCAAACGTTGCCTTCTCGTCATTAGTTTCAAGATTGAAAATTAATTGTAAAACTCCGGCCAGTATTCCAGAGAAGAAACCTGCTACTGGTCTAATTATAGTCATAGGTAAATCAATTAAAGCATAGGTGACGGCCATGGAATCAATGCCAGACTCCGGAGTTGAAATCAAAAAAGAAGAAACGGCAGAATTGCTGGCCCCGGCTTTTTTAAGTGTTACTGCGGCCGGGATAACTGAGCATGAGCATAATGGCAGGGGCACCCCAGCTGCAGAGGCATAAATAATATCCTTGAAACTTTTATTTCCCAGCCACTTTTTGATGTTCTCAACGCTGATGAAGCTATGAATTAGACCAGAGAAAAACAGCCCTAAAAGTAGATAAGGTGCTGAAAGATTAAGATAATGCCACAGTGCTTCTAAGTATCCCATACGTCAGAACTATTCTATGATTAAACCACAGAACTAGCAAAAAAATACGTCAAAACACCTCTGAAAATAAGAACAAGCTTCTTGACGGAAAAGCGCCATATCCTTATATTGGTGCTTCACCCATTTTAATGCGGGGGTGTAGTTAAGTTGGTTATAACGTCTCCCTGTCACGGAGAAGGCCGAGGGTTCGAGTCCCTTCACTCCCGCCATTTAGAGTACCGTGAAAGCCGGTTTAAGCTTTCAAAATCATTGAAAAAATCCAGTCCGTGAGCTGGATTTTTGACTGTCATCGTTTCCCAGGACTGTCATCGTTTCTCAGTGGTTACAAGAAAGCAATATGCTAGAGAAAAGCGCCGTTTTAAGTGATAAAAATATTGATAAAGGGCGCGATGTTAACCTAGTTTGTAAATTTCCTATTTCTGGCTAGGGTACTTTAAGTATTTTCAATGCTTTACGGAGCTATAAATTCCACTATTTTTTAGACAGCATTGTGTAAATATGGTCAAAGCCAAGATTTAATTCCTTGAGTTAGCTATACTTCCCGCATGAAGATTAAACTTATTATCTTAAGCTTCTTTTTACTCATCATCACTACTGCATTTGCGGATACTCAATGCAATGGTTTGATGAATAAAATCCGCTTAAATAAAACCTCTCGTTCAAAAAAAGTAAAAATAACTTTGACCCAAGATCCTACGGTTAAATCCCATCAAGTAGTGAAGACAATAAATGATATTACAAAATTTTCAGCAGGGATAAAGACACCTGATGAGCTATTAGTTGAGGTTTGGCCCGCTGGTCAATACATAAACTATGACCCTACCATTAACCAACTTTTGACTGCGAAAAACTATGTGGTAGGAAAATTGCCCGATTGTTTTTATAATCTAGGGGAAGGTAAGTGGGCACCAGCTGAAGGAAATATAGTAAAATCTGAAAAAGCAACTTTAGCAATTACGGCACACGAATATGGTC
>CAYGUN010000291.1:0-3364 GCA_964353025.1 uncultured Bacteriovoracaceae bacterium | reverse complement strand
CTTATTATCTATTTTGAAGCACTTACTGTCATGGTAGGAGAGCTATTAGAAGTCGATCCTTTTAATCAACCAGGCGTTGAAAATAGCAAGAAATTTGCCTGGGAATGGTTAAACTCTCAAAGTTCTTGAACCGATAAAAGATTATCCACAGTTGAAGAGTAAATTTGTAATCGATAGAATAGAAGAAACATCGGAGAACACAATGAGTGATGATAATGCCACAGTTGTAATAACTGACATACAGGCAGCATTAAAATCAGCAGACAATGAAGCAGCCGGAAAGCCTGCCTGCTTTATCGTTGTAGGAGGAGAACTAAACGGAACGGTTTTTGATCTTCCCCAAGGTGTTCACAACGTAGGCCGCAGTCCAGATAATGAAATCCCGCTCGATTACGATGGTATTTCAAGACGCCATTTTCAAGTTGATGTTTCAGAAAATAATGAAGTTAAAGTAACTGACTTGGGATCCAGTAATGGAACTTATGTTGGAAATGAAAAAGTTATGCTACCTCGCGATCTTAGAAAAGGAGAGGTTGTAAAAATTGGCTCTATCTCTTTAAAGTTTTTACCTCTCGGAGATCCCGATAGACTGACCTACGACAAACTTCACTTAGATGCTAATACTGATGGGTTAACCCAAATTTATAATAAAATGTACTTCAATCGTGCTTTGGATCATCAAGTAAAAAAATCAAGAGTTACAGGTAAGCCCTTAACTCTTGTTATTTTTGACCTCGACCACTTTAAAAAACTCAATGATAATTATGGCCATGATGCTGGGGACTATGTCCTAAAAACAATGGCCACCGTTTTAAAAGAAAATGGAATCAGAGAAAACGATATTTTTGCGCGCTACGGTGGCGAAGAATTTGTTGTTTTACTACCTGAGACCAATCTCAAGCAAGGCTTTGAAATTGCAGAGCGTCTAAGGAAGCTTGTCGAAGGCCACCAATTCATCTACGATGGGAAACGCCTTCCAGTCAGTGCCTCAATCGGTATTGCAGACTACCGTCAGGGAGTTAACACTGGAACAGATTTGTTTAGGAGAGCTGATGAAGCTGTCTACAAGTCTAAAGAAGGCGGAAGAAACCAGGTGAATTTTTACAAAGCTGGCTAAGGTAAATGCACATTCAAGAATCTCGCATCAGGCTACTGCCTGAACATGTCATCGATCAAATTAAGGCCGGCGAAGTCGTCGAAAGGCCTGCTCATATCTTAAAAGAACTTATTGAAAACTCACTCGATGCTGGTAGTACAAAAATTGAGATTAGCATTCTTAATAACGGTCTTGACCTTATTCATATAAAAGATAACGGCAATGGAATGGATTTCAATGAACTTCCAATGGCCTTTTGTCGCCACGCCACTTCAAAACTGGAAAGGTTCGATGATATCTATAACCTTGGCACCTTTGGTTTTAGAGGTGAGGCCCTAGCAAGCCTTGCCAGTGTTTCTAAACTTACTTGCCAAAGCTCTCCTCTGAATGGTCAAGCTGGTAAAATTCAAATGGAAGGCCCTGTTATCACCAATCACGTTCAACTAGAACAAGATTCAAGTGGAACAGAGATTTTTGTCAAAGAGCTTTTTTATAACACTCCAGCTCGTTTAAAATTCATCAATTCATCAAGAGCTGAGAAAAATTTTTTAAAGAAAGTTCTATTCTCCTACTTCATTGCAAATCCTGATGTTGAGTTTTCCTTTAAGCAAGATGATGAGGATAGGCTTATCCTTCCTCGTAAAACAACTGATGGATATTTAGAGAGAGTGAATTTACTGCTTGAAAGTGATAAGCGTAAGTGGATGCATGCGAAAAACCTCTATGGTGCTTATGAGCTCATGGCCTTTGTCAGTGAATCTAAGGCCAAGTCTAAATTACAATATATTTTTGTTAATGGACGCCCTATTTATGACAAGCAAATCCATGCAATGATGCAGAACCTGACAACTAGTCTTTCAGCTGAAAATCAAACTGGGCATTTTTTGATTTTTATTAATGCACACCCTGCCTCTATTGATGTCAATATTCATCCACATAAAACTCAAATAAAATTTGAAAATAACTCAGAGATTATGGCCCTGGTTCGAACGGTTGTAAAAAATTGTTTTGAAGATGCTTCAAAAAAAGAAGTATCAGGGATTACAGAAAAATTAAGCCCTCCGAGACAAGAAAACCTACTGAGTGATTTTGAAACAATTAAAGACTTAAAAAAAACTGACTTATATCCAGTTGCTCATCATATTGAAGCGATAACAAAAGAACAATCAGAAGAAACTCTTAGTAAAATATCTGATTTTTATTACCTTCGAAAGAGCAATGATACGTTTTCCATTTTAAGTCTCCCAAGATTACTTAAATATTTATTTGAAGCGAATAGAAAATCTCAATCTCCTACAACTCCTTTACTTATAAGTATTCCTATCCGCTCACAAAAAAGTATTTCGGGGGAAGAAATTGAAAAGCTCGAATCCGCAGGGTTTATGATTGATAGTATCTCTGATAAACAATACTTAGTAAGAGAAATCCCTACATGCTTTTCAACATTGCATCTACAAGAATTTATTACACAGATGTTTGCAAGCAAACACTCATTTGATACCTTCTTCACCAAAGAAGATTGCTTTGGGCCACTCTGCAGTTGCATCAACTTGAGAGAATTCAGTGAACTGCTTAAGCAAATCCCAGCAGAAGAACTCTTCCCTACAAAAATACAAATACCTCTTGATAATTATCATATTGGAAAAATAGTTCAGTAATGGATAAAAAGATTCTTATTATCTCAGGAGCAACAGCTACGGGTAAGACTTCCCTCTCACTTAAACTTGCCCAAAAGTTTGATTGTGAAATTATTAATTTTGATTCCCTGCTTTTTTATAAAGAACTTAATATTGGGACGGCAAAACCAAATGCAGAAGAACTAAAAAAAGCACCACACCATATGGTTAATATCCTTTCTGCTAAGAATCCGATTGATGCGTCTGGATTTGTAGACAAAACAACTCCCATTATAGATGAAATTCACAGTCGAAATAAAATACCTCTTTTAGTCGGGGGAAGTGGTTTCTACCTTCAGGCCCTCATTAATGGAATGTACGAATCAAAGACTACTTCTCAAGAGATTATAGATAAATCAAATCAGCTCTATGAAGATGAAGGAATTACTCCCTTTTTAGAAATTCTAAAAAGCAATGACCCTCAATCTTTTGAACGACTTCATGAAAATGACCATTACCGACTAAGAAGGGCCGTTGAACATTTTTGGTCTACTGGAAAAAAATTCTCTGATGTAAAAAGTGAAATGGAGTCAAGTAGAGAGTTCACTTGGCAGCAAAAAAAATGGAATCTGTTTCACTGTTATCTTAATAT
>CAYGUN010000290.1:0-3370 GCA_964353025.1 uncultured Bacteriovoracaceae bacterium | reverse complement strand
CCTGAACACTTTCTTGCAAGCTTTCAAACAAAGTTTGAGAAAATATTTTTAAAACAAAACACCAAGATTAAAGCAATGGTTTTGCGCTCTAAAAAATGAATATAAACGAAGCAAAAGATTTTATTAAGGCCAGCCCCATCTCTACCATCATTGGTAGATTCATGCCTCTAAATAAAAAAGGCCAAAATCATGAAGGGTTATGCCCTTTTCACTCTGATTCAAATCCTTCTATGAAAGTAAATGATAACAAAGGTCTTTTCAAATGCTTTGTATGTGGAGTGGCAGGAGATCATATCTCTTTTGTTCAAAAACTAAAAAACATTGATTTCATTGACTCTGTAGAGCTAATCGCTGAACACCTCGGTCTTAATATTGATAAAAACGATAACAAGCAACAAAACCCCGAAGTTGAACTAGCACTCAGAGTCCTGCAAGCTGCAGCTCGAGTGTATAGGAAATATGCAAATGATAAAAACATTGAAGAGTTCCAAGATTTTTTGAAGCAAAGAAAACTTAGTGAACAAACAAGCAAAGACTTCCAAATTGGCTATGCTCCAAAAACAAACCTATTAACAAGCTATCTTGAATCACTAGATTCTAAGCATAAAAATGAAGCCATTCAAATGGCCGTTAAGATTGGACTTATTAGGAAAGACGCTAAATCAGATGGCTTTTATGACACCTTTAGAGAGAGGATTATCTTCCCTATTTGGGATCATTCTGGCCAAGTTCGAGGATTCGGTTCAAGAGCAACTAAAGACTATCAAAAGGCCAAGTATCTTAATTCACAGGAATCCTTCATTTTTAACAAAAGAAATATCCTCTATGGATTTAATCTTGCAAAAAACCCCATGAGACAGAGCGAGTCTGTCATCCTAACCGAAGGATACATGGATACAATTGCACTTTACCAAAATGGCATCGAAGAATCAGTCGCACTAATGGGTATTGCCATTGGAGAAAAGCCCATCAAAATCATCATGAGTATGTGCAAAAAAATCTATCTTGCCCTTGATTCAGATAATGCAGGCTTTCAGGCGATGAAAAGAATCAATCAAGATTTTATGAAAGAAGGTGTTCTTCCCTATTTTTTAGACTTTGCACCCTATAAAGATCCTGATGAATATGTACAAAATGAAGGGCAATTAAAATTTCGTGAATTATTAGAAAAGGCCCCTTGTTTTATTGATGTGCAAATTGAGAAGCACCTCCCGGAAGAAGCTCCTGAATTATCGGAACAAAAACTTGAAAACCTGGAAACGATATTTAGCTTTCTCGCTCCACTTAAGACAAATCTTAATGCAATAGAGAGAATTGTAAATGCAGCCAAAAGGCTGAAATTACAAGCTTCTGTGGAATCTATCACTGAGGCTTATAAAAATTCACTGAATAATACCCCCCAAAACTACCAACCCGCTCCAGCGAAGAAACAAGTCATTGAGATTGAAAATATCTCTATGCAGCAATCATATTCAGAAGAGAAAAATCCTAAAAAGAAAGTCACAAGCGTTGAAAAACTCATTATTAAACAAATTGTTCTCTATCCAGAGTGTTTATCACATCAAAAGTTCTCGGAAATACTTGATTTTGTTAGTGATAATGAGGTAAATAAACTAATTACACGAATAAATAAGCTTTACTTAGAAATTGAAGAAACTGAGTATGTCGACATTTTGCAGAAAATGATTTTGACGGATAATTTCTCCTTAGAACTAAAAGAAATTGTGAGTTCAGTTCTTTTTCAATTTCAACAGTCAAAGCTTAATGAGCAGAAACTAAATAAACTTATGAGTGATTTATTGAAAAAAATTAAAATCGAAGATCTCAAACTGCGCAGGAATTTAATCAAAACCAGACAAATTCAAAGCCAAACGCAATTGGAATCAGAAAACTATTTAATTGAAATTCAAAAAATTGAACAACAACTAAGTGATTTAAAACGAAATGTCCTGGTGGCAAATTCGTAGGAGTCAGAACAATGGCCGTAGTAGCAACTTTTTTAAATTCAAAGGAATTTTCCAAGCTTATCGCAAAAGGAAAAGACCAAGAATCTCTTACACCTGAAGAAATCAATGACGCCGTTCCTGCAGGAATAGTCGAGCCATCTGACGTTGATGCTATCTTAGCAAAAATCGATGAAAGCAGCATCACCATTCTCTTCTCAGATGAAAACGATGAAGCCGAAGCAGTTGATGAGATTGATCTCATCAGTGATGTTATGGATAATGATATCGAAGAGAAAGCTTACTTAAAAGCAAGCTCTAGTGACCCGGTTAAACTTTATTTAAAGAAAATGGGCTCAGTAGCACTTCTTACTCGAGAAGGTGAAGTCAAAATTGCCAAAGAAATTGAAGAAGGGGAAAAAGAAATTATTCAATCCTCTCTTTCTTCAACACATGCCTTGCAAGAAATAGTGAAGCTTAAAGATAGAGTGCTTC
Organism: uncultured Bacteriovoracaceae bacterium; assembly: GCA_964353025.1. GTDB lineage: Bacteria > Bdellovibrionota > Bacteriovoracia > Bacteriovoracales > Bacteriovoracaceae > CALFYV01. Next base: position 932 of record CAYGUN010000290.1, on the reverse strand, counting down.
AAGCTGAGAATCAAAATGAGTTCGTCAAAGATCTGGTTAGAGGATTAGATGACGAATCTACTGAAAAAGAAATTAACAAAGTGAGAAAAACTATTTTCGAACTTGTTGAAAACCTAGAAGCTCTTCTTGCTGAAAACCTACAAGAAGATGGAACAATGAAAAAACTCGATAAAAGTGAATCTAAAACTTTTCAAGATATCGAAGAAGCTCTCGTTGCCCTTACTTTTAACAGAAAAATTATTAATAGCTTTGTTGAGCCAGTAAAAGGTTACTACCTTCAATTCAAGCAATTATATGAACAACAAGATAGAATTTATAAATTCTTAGAAGTTGATACTGATGAACAGTATAGAGTTCTATTTGAAAAAGTTATGGAAAATGACACGTTCAAAAGAAGACTTGCCCGTAAGCTATATACAACTGATGCCAAGATTGAACAACTTATCAGAAACCAAGAAGACAATATCAGGAAACTCAGACGTCTTTCAATCGATGCAGGAATGTCGTTTGAAGACATTGAGAGAGTTTATAATATTATCACTGAAGGTGAAGAAAAAGCTGATAAAGCCAAAGCACAATTAGTTGAAGCAAATTTAAGACTCGTTGTTTCTATTTCAAAAAAATACACCAACCGTGGACTTCAGTTCTTAGATCTTATCCAAGAAGGAAATATTGGCTTAATGAAAGCTGTTGATAAATTTGAATATAGACGCGGGTATAAGTTTTCAACTTACGCAACTTGGTGGATCAGGCAAGCAATCACAAGAGCAATTGCAGACCAAGGAAGAACAATTCGTATTCCTGTTCACATGATTGAGACTATCAACAAGCTAGCTAGAACTTCAAGACAACTTGTTCAAGAATTAGGACGTGAGCCCACTCCTGAAGAAATTGCTGAAAAAATGGATATGTCTGTTGATAAAGTCAAAAAG